>CATAPZ010000250.1:0-4179 GCA_949486955.1 Cryomorphaceae bacterium
AAACTACATCTTCCACAAAACGCATTACGACATCACCGAAGATGCAGCCTCTATCAGAGGTTCTTTCTGTACTTCCCCAGCGATCAAAAGCACATGGAATAACTTCTTTAGTGAGCTTGCCGGTGCCTTCGTACTCATGTTTGTCATCTTTTACATCTCTGACGGTGCCTTTGAAATGGCTGGCGAAGAGGTGCCGGTAGGATTGGGTAGCGTCGGCGCTTTACCGGTTGGAATATTAGTGTGGGTTATTGGTTTAGGATTAGGTGGAACCACGGGTTACGCCATCAATCCAGCGCGCGATTTAGGCCCGCGCATTATGCACCAATTGCTGCCTATCAAGAACAAGATGGATTCGGGCTGGGACTATGCATGGATCCCTGTGATCGCACCACTTTGTGGTAGCGCATTGGCCTTCTTGATTAAAGAATTACTATTGACTACGGTTTAGTGAGCGTTTTTCAAAGACAAATTATAAAAGGATCAGTGTCCAATTTTCTGGGAGTTGGCGTAGGTGTGCTCAATAATATCTGGCTGTTTCCATTGGCATTTTCTTTGGAAGAATTAGGCATATACCGTTGGGTAGAGCGCACTGCCGTGCTTATTGCAGCTATAGCATTACTAGGACTTCATCGGACCTATGTACGTTACCAAAGCAGGTTCAAAGGTGAAGATGCAAGCCAATTTCTCTCAAACATAGCTGTTCTGGTTGCTGCCATAGCTGCCATTATGGGCATAGCTTTTACCTTCTTCGCCGAACGGCTGGCGCTTCTTTTAGATGTTCCAGTAGCTGATGAGATTTTTACTTTAGGAGCGGTCCTTGCTGGTAGTATGGCCTATACTTTAGGACTGTCCATATCTTCAAGTGCAAAGAGAATATCTGTTCCATTTTTTTTGAAAAATGTAGTTATACGCCTATCGCTACTCTTAGGTGCTGTACTGGTTAGCCGTGAGTATTTTGATTTTGCCGTTTGGATGCGCCTCTTCGCATTAGTGCACATGAGCATTGGAATTTTGGTTCTCTTGTACAGCATTAAACTTAAAGGTATTCCATTGAGAAGACCACAACCCCTGGGAAAAGGACTTGGTAAGGAATTGGCCACCTTTGCCAGCAGCGGTATAGTAATGGCCGTAATGACCATGAGTTTAGCTACTATTGATAGTCAAATGATAGCTTCCATCATGAGTTATGAAGCCTTGGGGGTATATAGTATTGCCTTTTTTATTGGGAGCTTCGTAGACGGTATAAGGCGTCCTGTATCACAAGCACTCTCTCCACAATTTGCAAATCTTTGGAACGAAAACAATAAGGAAGCCATTGCCAAGATGTATGGTCGTACATCACGAGTTTTGATGGCGGTGGCGCTAACGAGCTTTGTAGTAATTGTACCAAATCTTGACCTCATTTTTAGCTTTATTCCCGATCCAGATCGGTTTGAAAGCGCTAAACCTGTGGTAGTACTTATCCTGTTATCAAGGGTTATTGATTATAGTTTTGGCTCAAACGGTGAAATGCTGTCTAACGGTCCTTACTTTAAGTGGAACCTTTTGGCAATTACGGCTCTGGTAGCGCTTCTAGTTGGACTTAATTTTGTCCTTATTCCATCCTATGGATTGGAAGGAGCGGGGTACTCATTAGTGATTTCCTATGCAGTATTCAATCTTTCCAAAGCTCTATTCCTCTATCGCAAGGAGCGCATGCAACCGTTTTCTATGGTCCAATTCCAACTTTTATTAATCGCCGCTGCGACCTTCACTTCAGCTAAATTTTTAGCCGGTTCAGATTGGACAGATCTTATCTTCACAAATGCTGTAATTGGTGCGGGATTGCTTCTCGGTTTTATCTTCCTTCGCAAGCGCATTTAAATTGAAAAGCAATTAGCTTTGTCTTATGTCCAAAATTCTAGTCACAAAGCCGTTTCAGGCGCCTTTTGAAGAAATCACCGCAGAAATGCAGCGCGCTTGGGATGCAGAGTGGCTCACTAATAATGGCCCGCTTCTCCAGGAGTTTGAAGCAGGCCTAAATGTATACCTCGGGACACGTGAATGTGCCGTGGTGAGCAATGGAACCGTAGCCATCCAAGTGGCCATGCAAGCGCTAGAGGTAAGCGGTGAAGTAATCACAACACCCTTTTCATACGTAGCAACAACCTCCACCATTGTGTGGGAGCGTTGTACACCGATATTTGTCGATGTGGATCCCAAGACTTTCAACATCGACCCTGCACAGATTGAAGCTGCCATTACTCCGAAAACAACGGCCATTTTAGCCACTCACGTTTTTGGTGTTCCATGTGATGTGGATGCTATCCAAAAGATTGCCGATGCCCACGGTTTGAAAGTCATCTACGATGCGGCACACTCTTTTGGCACAGAGATCAACGGTGAATCCGTATTGAATTATGGAGATATTAGCACACTTTCGCTTCATGCTACCAAGCTGATGCACAGCGTAGAAGGTGGAGCTATCTTCGTCAATGATGCTTCCACTAAGGTGGAAGAGTTCGGCGATCAAGTTTCCCCTTTGCGCTACCGAGTCAATAGGTTGAGAAACTTTGGTCACTACGGCCCGGAGTTTTTCGATGGGGTAGGCATCAATGCTAAAAACAGTGAGATGCACGCGGCCATCGGTTTGGTGAATTTGCGCTATGCCGACGAAATAATGGCAGACCGTGCAAGACAGCACAAGGTCTACAATGAGGCGCTGGCCGCGTTGGAATTGGTCACGCCAGAATTGCCGAACAATGTACGCTGGAACAAGAGTTACTATCCAGTCGTTTTCCGCGATGAAACGGAGGCGCTTTATGTCAAAGATGGCCTGGGGGATCTCGGCATTTTGGCGCGTCGTTACTTCCATCCAGCCCTGAATACATTGCCCTATATCGAGCAGCCAGGACATACACCAAATGCCGCTCATATCTCTACTTCTATACTTTGTTTGCCTCTGTATTTTGGCTTAGAAAATGAAACTGTGGCACGCATAGGCACAGAGGTAGCTAGATTATGCAACGAATGTAGATCATGATTAAACTGCCCGCCTTTTTAAGAGATTTCTTCGGTACGCATGGTGAGCCAGAGGCCCGAGCGGTCAACGCTCCCCTCTTCGTTACAGGCTGCATGCGCTCTGGCACGACCTTCCTAGTGGACAAATTGGCTTCACATCCTCAGCTGTTGAAGATTGGGGTGGAGTTGAATAGGGTATGGACTGATATCGGCGGGGCCTCCATTAAGGGGACTTGCGAACACAAGGTAGCTGGCGACGCGTCGCCGGAATACACCTATCAAATGGCGACCTACTTTGCTGACTTTGTGCGCGAATCGCAAACGCTAAAGCGCAAGGCTATGCGTCGCTATTCAAAATACTTTCACGGATTGGGACGTGCGAGCTACGACTGGGATCATATTGTGCCGGTGAACAAGAGCCCGCATTTAATGAATAAGCTGGGCTATGTTGGAGCACTGTTTCCGCAGAGCACGATGATTATCATAGTTCGTGATATCTACAGCCATTCGGCTTCCATGAAGTACCACTTCGAAAAGCTGCATAAGGCGGACGGTAGAACGTATTTTATGGAGGAGAGCTTAACTGCGTGTTACAGCCAGACCCATGGGGAGGTGCCTGAGGGTAAGGCGGCGTACCCAGGTGATTTTTCCATAATCCCTCAGCTTTGGTTGCGCATGAATAAGGTGGCCTTTGATGAGTTTGATCGAGCTGGCTTCAAGAAAAAATTGGTGGTGAGCTATGAAGATTTGGTGATGAACCAAAAGGGTACACTGGCGGCCATTTTTGAAGCGTTGGAATTGCGCCCTGAGTACGAGAAAGTCGCCAAAGAAATAGCGGAAAAAGCCACGGTATTAGTAAATACGACAACCAAGGGTAATCCATTGGAGAAGTGGGAAAAGCAGCTCAGTGCGCAAGAAATTGCGGCTATTGATGATGTGGTTGCCAATCATTCACAGGAGTATGCGTATATCAAATCCTCACTAGAGCGATTGAAAATTCAGCCAAAATAAACGCTGATTTCACACCCTAGTAATATTCATCATTCATCTTTGTAATGGATGAAGAGAGATGTATTGATGGCCAAACTGGGTGTTCAGCCCACACCGGGGTTTGTCGTAACAGCCACGCTCATTTGGCTTCTCCCTTTAGGCACCCTTTGGTTGGTGCTTTTTTTATGG
>CATAPZ010000251.1:0-2098 GCA_949486955.1 Cryomorphaceae bacterium
CATGATCGGTGTAATTCCCGATCCTGCGGCCCAACCAACAACGTGTGATGGTTCTTCATTAGGCTGCCATTTGAAATTACCCATAGGCGGCATAGACTCAATAGTCATTCCTGCCTTTAAGTGTCTGTTTGCGTGGGTGGAAAACTTTCCGCCTTCTATTTCTTTTACCGCTACGCGTAGTTCTCCGTCGCTTGGTGCGGCACAGATTGAATACGATCTACGCACCTCTTCGTTAGCAATAGTTGTTTTTAATGTCAAGTACTGGCCCGGCAAGAAGGTAAACTTATGCTGATGCTCCACAGGAACATCAAAGGCTATGCTCACTGCTTCTTCGGTTTCTCTGCGTACCTCAGAGATGGTTAACGGGTAGAAAGAAGTGTCTGTAGGCTTGGTGGTTTCTGCCATCAACGATGGCTTTTCCTCTTTCTTTTTCTTAAAAAACTTCAGCATGCTTCGTAATTTGGAGGGTAAAGGTAAACCCGAATTTTAAACCATAACAGAAGATAGCGTGTTGTGTTTTAACTTTGTACACAACCAAATACACAGAAAATGGGAACCAATGTTTCTTTAGAGGACAAATTCCAGGCTTACGTCGACGATGAAAACAGGGTCGAGCCGAAGGACTGGATGCCTGAAAAGTACCGCAAAACCCTAATCCGCCAAATCTCTCAGCACGCACACAGTGAAATCATTGGTATGCAGCCTGAGGCCAATTGGATTACTCGCGCACCTTCTCTTCGCGCAAAGCTCATCTTGCTTGCTAAAGTTCAAGATGAGGCGGGTCACGGACTTTACTTGTATTCTGCAGCCGAAACCTTGGGTGAACCTAGAGAGAAGATGATTGCCGACCTCCAAAGCGGAAAGGCGAAATACAGCTCTATTTTCAATTATCCCACGCCCTCGTGGGCAGATATGGGCACCATTGGCTGGCTGGTGGACGGTGCGGCTATCCAAAACCAAGTGATGCTTACACGAACCTCTTACGGCCCGTATGCACGAGCCATGGTTAAGATCTGTAAGGAGGAAAGCTTCCACCAGAGACAGGGCTACGAGGTTGTGATGAAGCTAGCGCAAGGAACGCCTGAGCAGAAAGCGATGGCACAAGAAAGCTTGAACCGTTGGTGGTGGCCATCTTTGATGATGTTTGGTCCGTCAGACGACAACAGTCCAAACTCTGAACAAAGCATGAGGTGGAAAATCAAGCGTAAAAGCAACGATACACTGCGCCAAGAGTTTGTTGACAAAACCGTTCCACAAGCAGAATACTTAGGCCTTACCATTCCTGATGCTGATCTAAAATGGAACGAAGAACGCGGCCACTATGATTTCGGTGAAATTAATTGGGCAGAGTTTTATGAGGTAATTAAAGGCAATGGTCCTTGTAATAAAGAGCGTATCGCGCATCACGTAAAGGCACATGAAGACGGTGCTTGGGTTCGTGAAGCCGCAAACGCTTATGCTAAAAAGCAAGCGGTTCGTAATTCCAACGATGCTTCAGCTGCCTAATACTAACCACCACCGCTATGAGTGAATCTAACTGGAAACTTTGGGAAGTTTTTCTCAGGAGTAAAAACGGACTGTCTCACAAACATGTGGGAAGTCTTCATGCTGCTGATGCCGAAATGGCTATAAAAAATGCACGAGACGTCTACACCAGACGCTCGGAGGGTATTAGTATCTGGGTCGTTCCATCGGAGGAAATAACTGCAAGTTCGCCCGACGAAAAGGACCCTTTGTTTACCCCTTCAGATGACAAAGTATACCGTCACCCCACCTTCTACGACATCCCTAACGATGTCGAACACATGTAGGCCATGGCAGGAGGTTGGTTAAACGGTGTCAAGCGCGACTTTACAAAAGACGAAGCGCTTAAAGAATACTTCTACTTTTTGGCGGACGATTCACTCGTTCTCGGCCAGCAGCTCAGCAAGTGGTGTTCAAACGGCCCTGTATTAGAGCAGGATATTGCAATTATTAATACTGCGTTAGACCACATTGGACGAGCTCGATTGCTCTACCAAGAATTAGCTCGACTTGAAGGAGGTAACACTACAGAAGATACCCTCGCGTACTTCCGCGATCATTTACAATTCAAAAA
>CATAPZ010000252.1:0-2306 GCA_949486955.1 Cryomorphaceae bacterium
AAAAGTCAAACACTTGTGGTGTTAGGCACGCTTCAAGACGGTGGTTCGCCGCACATGAATTGTGAAAAATCCTGTTGTGCCTCGCCCAAACCAAACGACTACGTCGCATGCCTGGGCGTTTATGATTCAACACTCGCTGTACTCTTTGATGCTACACCCGATATTGTCCCTCAGTTAGGAGAAATCCTTAAAAGATCAGGCTCAGAAAAGTATTCAGTCTTTTTAACACATGCCCACATGGGACACTACACGGGACTCGCCCACTTTGGTCGCGAAGCTGCTAACACGAGGAATGTCCCGGTCTATGCGATGCCAAGAATGATCGATTTTCTCGCAAAAAACGGCCCCTGGAACCAGCTTTTAAAGCTTCAAAACATTACGATTAATGGACTGGAAGATCGTGTGCCCCGTACGCTTAAAAATGGCCTGATCGTAGAACCCTTTTTAGTCCCTCACCGCGATGAATTTTCCGAAACCGTTGGGTATTACATAAAAAACCCAGGAGGCAAGGTTGCTCTTTACATTCCTGACATTGACAAATGGGAAGAGTGGGAAGAAAACATCATCGCCGTTATACCGCGTGTAGACTATGCTTTCATCGACGGCACTTTTTTCGCTGATGGAGAAGTGGCACGTCCCATGGCGGAGGTGCCGCATCCGTTCATTTCCGAATCGGCCCATTTGTTCTCCTTTCTACCGAGAGAGGAACGTGAAAAGATTTACTTCATTCACCTGAATCACTCCAATCCCGCGCGTAACTCAGATTTCGACGGACGCAAGGCGCTAGAAGCAGAAGGAATGCACTTCGCAACGTTTGGACAAGAATTCCAATTATGAGATTCCATTATACAACCTTATCTCGCCTTACAAATAACTGAGCCACCAAAGGTGTTTGTTAGAAGACTTGTACGCACCATAGCGTTTTGCCAATGGATATAACACAGCAATCACAACTACCCAAACCAGGTAGACGCCGAAAAGCGATGTTCCGTATCCTTTCAGTTCATCCGACATGGTCACCCAGTTTTCCAAAATAAACACCTGCCAACCAAAGCCTGAAAACTCCGCATAAATCAGAGCAAAAACATGTATTACAAATATGTGCGCGAGATAATAGGCGAAAGGAACTTTTCCAAATACTCTACAAAACTCCTTTACCTTGTGATTAGCCCCTTCAAGTGCTGACAATACAATCAAAGCTGGACCTATGGTAAGGCTAACATATGCCAGAGACGGGGGATACTTTAATGGGTTGAAAAAAGAGATTAGCGTTGCTGTTAGATCATTGTACTGATCCCATGGCTTTGGATTTCCGTAGTCATTTAATAAACGAATCATTACAAACGCAATACTCGTGGTAATGCCCGCGCGAAGTAATATTCTACGTCGGAAATTTGCCTCTACGGATGGATCGTAAAGGTGACCTATTGCAACTCCTACAAACATAACTCCAACCCAAGGCAGCAACGGATAACCCAATAAAAATCTATGGCCTTCATAAACTGCAACATCAAAAGAACGGTGGAGTATTGCCCACCAGTACTCCTGAATCGCTACACTATCTAGCATGTTGTGAAACACGATAATAACTATACCCAAAAGCGCTTGATAGACCGGCTTAACATTTAATATTAATGGAACAAAAAGCATACTTAGGCCAATGGCCCAAACCACGCCCAAAAGCATAAATGGTAGTGCAGGGTTAAACGTCCAACATAGATTAACCAGTACGACATCTGCAAACATTAACCACAAGCCTCGCTTTAAAAGAAATCCCCTTGTAAAGGCGGTACCTTTCTTGGCGTGCACCAAAGCGATTGAGGCCCCAGAAAGTAAAACGAAAATTGGCGCACAATAATGGGTGATAAATCGTGTAAAGAAAATAAGCCCGTTACTCTGAAGAGGATCTCCCGGAGAAAAAATGAAGGCATCTGCATGGAAGTAATCGCGTACGTGATCTAAAGCCATAATAATCATGATTGCTCCTTTCAATATATCTAACGATTGGATTCTTGGCTGCGAATTTGTTTTCATTTGAAATCGGTTATTAGGGTACAAAATAACTCATCTGAAGTAACTTAGTACCATTCAAGAAAAGTTATGCTAAGCTACTGGGAACGATCTTCTTTCATTCACCACGATCTGATTGTCGTAGGTAGCGGGATTGTGGGTTTAAGTACCGCTTTGCACTACCAATTAGCCCATCCAAAAAAGAAGATTGCAGTGATCGAACGGGGGCTATTCCCGAGCGGCGCTAGTACAAAAAATGCAGGGTTCGTTTGCTTTGGATCCATCTCCGAATTGGC
>CATAPZ010000253.1:0-2795 GCA_949486955.1 Cryomorphaceae bacterium
CGAATGCTTTGAAACTTTTAATCTAAAAATCAATGACCTACACTTTGATGCTTGTGGTGTTTGTATTGGGTTATGCAGCCATTGCCTTTGAACACCAACTCAAAATCGATAAGGCAGCAGCAGCCTTGGTTACGGGAGTTTTGACTTGGACACTGTATATCGTTGCCAGTCACCATTACCACGAAGTAGAAGAACATTTACTCCATCACCTCAGCGAGATTTCATCCATCCTTTTCTTCTTGATTGGGGCGATGACCATCGTAGAGCTCGTGGATGCTCACGAAGGTTTTGCTGTTATTACAGACCGAATTAAGACCACCAACAGGGTAAAGCTGATGTGGATTATTGGTATTCTCAGCTTCTTCTTCTCGGCAGCTTTAGATAATCTAACAACCTCGATTGTGATGGTTAGCCTTTTGCGCAAGCTCATCGCCGATCAGAAGGACCGCTGGTTCTTTGCAGGTATGGTAGTCGTGGCAGCAAATGCCGGGGGGGCTTGGTCACCGATCGGTGATGTAACCACAACCATGCTTTGGATCAAAGGACAGATTACAGCAGGTGCTGTCGTTTCTGATCTTATCGTTCCGTCGTTGTTCACCCTTTTGGCACCGCTTGTACTTCTTTCTTTCCGCTTGAAGGGGGATGTCACGCGCCCATTGAAAGCAGAAACCGCAGAACACTATCTCGACCCAACCACACCGTTCGAAAGGAACTTCGTCTTCTTCGCTGGTGTAGCTGGATTGGTTTTCGTTCCAATCTTCAAAACAGTTACCCATCTACCTCCATTCATGGGGATGATGTTGTCTTTGGGGGTGTTGTGGTTGATTACGGATATTATGCACCGCAGAAAGCCCGCAGATGTGAAGCACCACCTCAGCCCGCTTGGGGTACTTCAAAAGATTGATACGCCTTCGGTATTATTCTTCTTAGGGATTCTTTTGGCTGTGGCTTCACTTCAAAGCATGGGCCAGCTTGGAGATTTAGCTATAGCGCTTGACGAAGGTATTGGGACCGATACGCAGAATGGCGTATACGTCGTGGGTATCATTATTGGTCTACTTTCTTCTATTGTAGACAACGTACCGCTCGTTGCTGCTGCAATGGGAATGTATGAAACCACCGAGGCTGGCTTGTTTATGCAGGACGGTACCTTCTGGCAGTTCTTGGCCTACTGTGCCGGAACGGGTGGTTCTGCCCTGATCATTGGATCTGCAGCAGGTGTTGCAGTCATGGGACTAGAAAAAATAAGTTTTGGTTGGTATTTAAAGAATATTTCACTGCTTGCACTCGTTGGATATTTAGCGGGAGCTGGAGTTTATATCCTACAAAACATGTTGTTGGCTTAAGGCCTTTCAAGTTGTTGATATTTCAAAAGCCTCCGCGAAGCGGGGGCTTTCTTTTTATAGATATTTGGGTAAATCACATAGCAGAAATGAGTACACTATTCCTTCAAATTCAAACGGGCGCAGAGGCCGTATTAACTGAAGAACCAACAGAAAAAACAATGTCTATCCTGGAGCTCATGACCTCAGGCGGAATAGGCGGAATTTTGATTATGGCATTCCTTGGAGTGCTGAGCATATTCGCCGTTTATATTTTCTTTGAGCGCTTCGGTGCCATCCGCTCTGCCAACAAGGTAGACCCGAACTTCATGAACAACATTAAGGATATGGTGATGGACGGCAAACTAGATGCAGCTGGAGCACTTTGCAAGGCAGAGAGTACCCCAGTGGCACGCATGATTGAAAAAGGAATCAGCCGTATTGGCAAACCGTTAGGCGATATTACTCAGGCGATTGAAAACCAAGGCAAACTAGAAGTAACTCGATTGGAAAAGGGCTTGCCTATGCTCGCTACCATATCTGGTGGTGCACCGATGATTGGGTTCTTGGGAACGGTAATCGGGATGATTTTGACATTTAAGGAGATGGCAAACGCCGGTGGCCAGATTAAACTCGATATGATGGCAGAAGGTATCTATACCGCGATGACTACTACGGTAGCCGGTCTTTTGGTAGGTATCATTGCCTACTTCGGATACAACTTCTTGGTGACTCGAGTAGACCGTGTAGTCTACAAGCTAGAGGATAGCGCTATGGACTTCTTGGATTTGTTGCACGAACCTGCTTAATCGGAATCGATTATGAATTTAAGATCAAGAAGTAAAGTAAGTGCCGAGGTGAACATGTCTTCTATGACTGACCTCGTATTCTTGCTGCTCATTTTCTTCATCCTGGCTTCCACTTTGGTAACCTCTAGTGCCCTAGACATTATTCTTCCAAAGAGTGGTGCTCAGACCGTCAAGAAGAAAAACATCACCCTCACGGTGAATGAAGATTTAGAATTTGATGTGAACGGCACTATTGTTAGCTACGATCAAGTTGAACGCACCTTGCTCGGTGAGGTAGGTAAATTACCTGCTGATGAACAAGCCGTAGTTGTTCTTCGTGCTGATCAAACAGTACCAACAGGCGAAACTGTACGTTTATTAGATATCGGTTACCGCAATAACATGAAAATGATTATTGCCACTGATCCGAACTAAATATGGCATTCAACGAGCATAGAAATAGGAATCGAGCACGATTTTGGACGGTAACCATACACGTCCTGCTCTTGCTATGGTTTGCCTTTGCAGGTCTAAAGTATCAAGATCCTCCACCAGAGGACGGTATTGCAATCAATTTTGGATTCAGCGATGACGGATTTGGAGACAACACACAAGCTGCCCCTGTTACTCCGCCACCACCCGCACCGGAAACTCCAGTCGAGGAGACGCCACCGGTTCAAGAAGA
>CATAPZ010000254.1:0-1703 GCA_949486955.1 Cryomorphaceae bacterium
ATGTAGTTATGATAACTGCTCTGCTTAGCAAGTTTCGAAGCATTTCCCTCTATCGTCTTATGAATCTTGTGGAGCTCGTTATTAGTATTTCGTTGAATCTCCCTGATGATCTTATCTGCAAGAAGATTATTAATGATTGCGTGTGCCCCTAATTTTTTCACGAGCAGGGATTGATAGGCACCGGCTTTACTTCTAAACCAAAGGCGTTTGAAATGGAGGGTGTTCCTGAGATAGCTCTGACCAAAATACAAGTAGCCTGAGGGACTGTCCATTCCCTCAATACTAGCACCATAGGCAATCAATGGCTTTTTAAATCCTCCTATTAGATTTGATTTAATACTGTCGAGATGTGGATCAACATGGTGCCTATAGGTCACAAACTTCTCTTTACCCCATTGTGCAATAACATCTACTGTATCTACTAACGGAGAAGGGACATTCATATCTGAACCGTTGGAAACAGCAAATCTTCGAACGGTTCGAGGTTGTTCGTTTTTATATAAGGCGTTGAGCTGAGCTCGGTCTTGCACCGCAGTCGGATCAAGATGATCAATGAGTATTTGTCGTGCTGTTGGAGAATTCAATGCCTTTGACCATGTCTGCACTAACGACCAATGCCAAAAAACCGTGGTTAATTCTTCGATGCGCTTTGCCCCCATTTGTATACCAAGTGGTACAAAGGCCCCATCGTGCGGAGTGTCGAAAGTTCCATAGGCGCTTATATTTTGAAAACAAGCACTGCGTTCAAGTTCCAAGAGGGCTGCTCGAGCAACCAAGCCCCCCATTGATGCTCCAACTATTATCGCCGGATAATCAGCATGCTGCTGATTTACCCAATAAAGAACTCTGATAAGGCTTTGCATATTGTCCTCTATCCTCTGTTTACTCTCCTCAAAGTCCACATGAACGATGTCATAGCCGGAGGAATGAAGAGAATCGTACATCCAGGAAAGCTTCTCCATTCCTAAAAAAACTCGCTCATCATTTCCGTTGAGAATAATGCCGGATGCCAAGCCTTCATAGCTTATCAACCCATATGGCTTCAGAGCACTCTCGAAGCCCTCCACAACAACAATGGGTTTTTGAAGTCCCAAGCCCTTGTTGGCGTATTTAATCGTGATACTTGCCTCCTCTTTTGGGGTATATGTAGAATAGCAGGGCGGCGAAGGCATACTTTCTGAGTACAGAACTGTATCCGGTTGGCTTACATTGAATATTAATGGAATCTGAAAGCGTGTTTCGAGCCATTTTCCAGCATCCCTGATGCGTATAGCGAGATCTTTATGGACCAATTCTGCATGGGTCGAAGTTGTGGCGTAAGTAGCATGAAGAACCTGGTTTAGCGTTGTTTGTCTAAAACCTTGTCCATCGTCTAAATCAACATAAAACACAGATGGGAGTTGTTGATTGCTTTGAACCAAAGAGTCCACTAGTGAAAAGCTCAAGGTAGTCTGCTGCCCGGTTATGTAATGAGCAGGACTGTTGGTGCCACCAAAAAACACAGTAAAGTCATTCACGGCTTGGAATGCACTGTCTAAAGGTGCCGGCGTGCTCCATGGGACGGTCTGTGCACTGTCTAACCACATTTTTCGTGGAACCGTAGTAATTCTATAGCCATCATAATACAGCCAACCTTTATCAAAAGCTGCGGAATCTAACTCATGAACCTTGAACCAATTCAGGTATAGCCGGACGTCTAATGA
>CATAPZ010000255.1:0-3996 GCA_949486955.1 Cryomorphaceae bacterium
CCGCAGATTACTTCTATTCAGTCTTCCTCCTATCCATTAGAACATTACAGCTATACGGGTGGGGACAGCAGTGTCGTTGCAGAACTCTACAAAGTGATTGGTGGCGATCATTATTGGCTAAACTTCAGCATCGACCAAAAAAATACCAACTGGATCATGTGGGAATTCTTTGACCAATTCGACATCTACGGCAAGCGCTGACAACTTTCTTATTCACGGATTGTTACAGTAAGATGGCAGGATTAGTGGAAAACAAGCGAATTGAGGTAAAATCTATAACCGAACTTCATCATTGGCTCTTGAGCCATCACATAAGCGATGAAAGCTGGTGGTTGGTCACCTACAAAAAAGCTGTTATCGATAAGTACGTCGACCGCTGGGATGTATTAGATGAACTTATATGCTTTGGTTGGATTGATGGCGTCCGAAAGAAGTTAGATGAGCAGCGTACCATGCAACTAATTTCAAAGCGCAAAGTGCAACATTGGGCCAAAAGCTATAAAGAACGTGCCGCACTACTGACGAAAGAGGGGCGTATGCACTCTAGTGGATTAAAAAGTGTCGAAGAAGGAAAAACCAATGGATTGTGGCACTTTATGGACGATGTTGATAACCTGATCATACCCAATGACCTAGAAACATCCTTGAAATCTGCAGAAGGTGCCTTTGAATTCTTTGACCAGATCAATGACTCTTCCAAACGGAATTCTTTACGTTGGCTTAAGTTGGCCAAGACAGAAAAAACTCGACAAAAAAGACTTCTCGAGCTCACGCGATTATCGGCACAAGGTGAAAAACTCCCCGGCTCTTAAGCACTATCTTTACCGTCGTATATGACGGATAAACTTTTTCATCCTTTCGAAAGTTCTCTCGAAGGCATCTCGGTGCCTGAAGCATTCACGTATCCATTTTTCTATACGCCACATGCCCTTGTAGAGCTCGCTTCCGAAGAACTTCAAAACCACCTCGAAGCAAACGATCTGCGTCACAATTTCGGACTTGGCAAACATGAAGATCTTGTGGAGCAAGGTAAGATGTTCGGTGTGCTTGTAGTACGAAACCAAAACGGCAATCTTGGTTGGTTGGCTGCGTATTCAGGAAAACTTCACGAAGAGGTTGAAGGCTATTTTGTCCCTCCCATCTGTGACATACATGCCGCCCAGTCCTTTTACAAAAAAGGAGAGGTTGAACTCAATGCAATGAGCGCGGAAATCCATGCAAAAGAAAACAACCCCGAACGGTTAGAAGACATTGCAAAGATCACGGAGCGATTGGACGAAATCAAAGAGCACCTAAGAAAGGGTCGAGCAGATCTGAAGGAGGCTAAAAAGGCGCGCCAGAAATACCGCGAAACGGTCGCTAAGGTGATGAGCGATTCGGACTTTGAAAAGGTGAAAGAACGCCTGGCGCAGGAAAGTATTCAGGGGCAAGTTGCTTTTAAACACCGCAGTAAAGAATGGATTGAGGAACAAGAAAAACTTGAAGCTACCCTGGATGAATATGCCCTTGAAATAGAGGCGATGAGGAAGGTTCGCAAAGCGAAATCCAACCAACTTCAGCGCGAGATTTTTGACCACTATGTATTTCTAAATGCCTCAGGTGAAGAGAAAGTTTTAAGCCAATGCTTCCCGGATTTCGACCTTCGCCATCCGCCAAGCGGTTCTGGTGATTGTGCGGCACCAAAGCTGTTGCAATATGCCTATCAAAAAGGCTTATCCCCAATTTGTATGGGGGAGTTTTGGTGGGGTTCAGCCCCGGTTAAAGAAGTGCGAAAACACAAGTACTTCTACCCCTCTTGTGCTTCGCGTTGTCGCCCTATACTCGGCCATATGCTGCAAGGATTAAACGTTGAAGAAAACCCATTGTTAACCTTTGGCAAGGACAAGCCGATGCCGGTGGTTTATGAAGACGATGACCTAGTCGTGGTGAACAAGCCCGCTGGATTACTAAGTGTTCCTGGCGTAGATATTGAAGATTCTGCACTCGTGAGAGTAAAGCACATGTATCCGGAGGCTACAGGAGCCATCTTATTGCACCGTCTTGATATGAGTACATCAGGGCTGTTAATGTTCACCTTGAATCCAAAGGCGAATAAACGCATGCAACGCCAATTCATAAAACGTCAAGTAAACAAGACCTATATCGCCGATGTAGTCGGAAGCCTTGAAGCTAATGAAGGAATCATCTCTCTTCCCTTAGCCCCAGATTATTACGACCTGCCACGGCAAATGGTCTGCCATAAAACCGGTAAGCCGTCAGAAACTAAATGGTCCGTTGTGGCGCGCAATAAAGGCACTACTCGGCTCGCGATGAAGCCAGTCACGGGGCGGACGCACCAGCTTCGTGTTCACTGTGCCCATCCCGAAGGATTAGGGCTGCCCATGGTGGGTGACGAATTGTACGGAGTGATTGGAGAGCGCCTGCATCTACACGCACATAAATTGGAATTCCAGCATCCGACTACCAAGGAATTAATTACTATTATAGCACCAATCCCGTTCTGATGGCCCTTGAAATAGAAAGAAAATTCCTCTTAAAAGACGATTCTTGGAAATCTCAGGTCGTGCAGTCCCATGTCTTGAAGCAAGGGTATCTCGCCTCTTCACCAGGGCCGACCGTTCGTATAAGAACCAGCGACCAGCGTGCTTTTCTCACGATAAAAGGAAAGACCAGTGGTATCTCCAGGGTTGAATTTGAATACGAAGTTCCCATGGAGGAAGCCTTGGAGCTACTGAAGTTAAGTGCGAATGCGCCAATCGAAAAAACCCGGCACATCGTAAAGGCCAATGGTCATGTTTGGGAGATTGATGTCTTTGAAGGCGCCAATCTTGGGCTTGTACTTGCGGAAGTAGAGTTACAGTCGGAAGACGAGCAGATTGTTCTACCGTCTTGGATTGGACCTGAAGTAAGTGGTGATTCGAGGTATTTCAATTCCTACCTGAGTGAAAATCCTTTTTCAAATTGGAAGGAAAATTAATCCGGCAAGGTCTTAAGTTTGCACCATGGGTAAAGACAAACTCCGTAAGTTTCGCGAAAACGAAGAGATGCACAATGTCGTGCAACCGACTACAGAAGAAGCACGCAGTGGCCTTCCTTTGAAGGGAACTTGGGCAAAGGACCAATTTTCCAATGGTAACGGCCTGGTGTTAGAGCTCGGTTGTGGCAAGGGTGAATACACTGTGGAATTGGCCCGAAGAACTCCTGATAAGAACCATATTGGTGTCGACATTAAGGGCGCTCGCATGTGGAGAGGTGCGAAAACCGCTACCGAAGAAGGACTCGAAAATGTGGCCTTTTTACGCACGAGAATTGACTTTATAGAGCATTGTTTTGGGGAAAATGAAGTGGACGAAATCTGGATCACTTTCCCAGACCCTCAGATTAAGCACAACCGCGCTAAACATAGACTAACACATCCGCAATACCTCTTGAAGTATGCTAAATTCTTAAAGCCCGGGGGCACGGTCAACCTGAAATGTGATAGCGAGTATCTGCACGGGTATACGCACGGTATCGTTCATATGCTCGGTCTCGAAATTGAGGAAGCGTATCACGATATCTACAAACAAATCAAGCCCAACGAAGGCATCCTTTTCGATGTCATCACGCACTACGAGACCATTTGGCTCAACCAGGGTAAGGCCATCACCTACCTACGCTTTAAACTAGACGGCATCGAAGAGGCCATGGCAAGATTGAGCAAGTAATGGCAAGCGAATTCTTCGATAGGGTCTACAAAGTAGTGCGTCTTATTCCAGCTGGAAAGGTTACCACCTACGGACACATTGCCCGTTTTTTAGGCGCAGGAAGAAGTGCTCGTGTGGTAGGATATGCTATGAATGCATCCCATAGCGATCAGAGCATTCCGGCGCACCGAGTCGTCAATCGTGTTGGTGTACTCACTGGTAAGCATTTCTTCGGAGGGTCAACACTTATGCAAGACCTACTCGAGAGCGAGGGTATTACTGTGGTAGAAGACCAAATTCAAGAATTCCA
>CATAPZ010000256.1:0-2905 GCA_949486955.1 Cryomorphaceae bacterium
AATGTTCGTACCACAGATGAAGAATACAAATGGTACCTCTTTACTACACGTGACATTCATAGAAATCTAAGAAGAGCGGGAACGGCAGGTCAGAATAACATTGAAGGCATGTCCCGTTACGGTTCCTTAGCATTAATGGCTAGCACAGGTTTTTCACTAAGCTATCTCCGTCCATCTTGGCGTTTAACCGGTCAAATCAAAGGAAACCTCACAACTACAGATTACCTTGATGACTTTGGTCGTGGAACATACTTTGGTGGTGATTATGATGGTTGGTTGGCTGCTATTCCTGAATATACCTACACGGATCCTCTTAGTGGGGATGAGCGTATTTTCCCAACAAGAAGATTATCTAGTGCAACGCAATGGGGTGGTTCTCGCGCCCAGAATTACATTCCCGATGGATTCATGCAAATCCAACTCTCCTTTAGCAAAGACATCTCTGGCGATCCTTTGAAAAAATACTACGAACCATACATTCTAGCCAACCTAAGTAAAGTTACAGGTTGGGTTGAAAAGCAAAAAGGTCAGAAGTTACTAGATGAAACTTGGGAGTGGGGAACATGGTTTGGAACCTCTATTTACGACGGTCGTGATCTCAAATACCTTCAAATAGCGAATACCATTCCGGTTCCTACCAATATTGAGTTTTCAGAAGGATTGTATGTGCAGAAAAATACACATTCAAGATTTAGCTGGAATGTTGGTATGCACGCGGCTAATTTAGGTTATGCGCGTCGCTCAGGGTCTCCATATATCGTTACTATTCCTGGAGCTCAAATTCCTTCATACAACCCAACGTTAGATACAACGGTCAATATCAGTTCGGCTGCCGCAAACTTTTACACACGCACGTCGAGTATTGAATCTAATGTTCTTTATCACCTTCGTGACTACAACCTTCCTGAAGGAAAGAAATTTTGGTTAGTACCGTCCTTAGGATTTGGCTTAGGGGTAATGAACTACACACCCTACCGTGAGGTTCGTGGCCTCAATATCGGCGATCCAAGATTCTTAGGATGGAAACGTTCAAGAACCCATTATGTGAATCTTCGTGAAATAGGTTCTGAAGGCCAAAATATCCTTCCTAATGGCCGTGCGTATGGCAAATGGGCGGGACTTTACAATGCTTCGTTCCAGCTAAGTCTTCATACCAAGAAGTGGATCTATAAAGGCGAAATCAAATCCAACATGACTACGACGGATTACCTCGATGACTTTGGTCGTGGAGCCTGGTACGGTGGAAATTACGAAGCCTGGGGAGAAGCACTGGATGTAAGTTACTACGATGTAAACGCAGGTCAGGAAGTTCCATTGACTCCAGAACAGATTTCACGTGTACCGGCGGAGGCCAATCTCTTTACACCACGCGCAACGAACAATATGATGGACGGCTATATGCAGTTCCACATAGGTGTCGCGCGTAGATTTTAAAATCAAGCCAATTCACTCATGCTTAAGCTTGTACTCTTCTTTGCGAAACTGGTTCGAAAAGAGCCTTGTAGTATACAACGAGAGGTGTTGAACCGTTTGGCAAAAAAAAGAGGGGCATGGGATCTAAGCTCGTCCGAACTCATTGAATTATACGAGCATATGAATGCCATAACAAAAAAGAGAACGGGTCCAGCTACCATCAGTCCTAGTGAGTTTTTTACCTTGCTAAAATATCCGGATAGCGCATCTAATTTCTTGAATGACAGAAAGGTTCCTGTGAATGATCTGGAATCCTTTAAGAAAAGAATAACGGGTTGATGCTACAATTGTACACCGGTGGCCCTATTTTTGCGGTCAGATTGATTAAAATTGATAAATGACTGATTCGTTCATCGCAGTATCTAAAGAACCTCGCTGGATGCGCCCTCTAGGAGTAGTATTGCTTCTTCCAGGACTCATTGCGCTCATTCCTTTCAAGGCAGATTATTTACAGATGTGGGATACTCCATTGTTTATTCTTGCTGGTGTAGGAGTGCTTCTTTTACTGCGAGCGGCTCAGAAGATCGGTTGGAGATTAAACTTAGAGGATAATGTCATCTATTACCAGAAGTTTAATCTCTACAGTAATTGGAAAAAGCGCCGTTCACAAGAATTTGCATTGTCCTTAGATAAAGTCACAAAGGTTGAATTTGAAGGAAAGGAAGTCGTGATCTCATACCATCCATCTAAAAAGTTACGCTTCAAAGCGACTGGGATGGACAGTCTTTCGCAGAATAAACTGGACCGCTTAATTCGTGAGGTCAACTCACGGGTGAAATAACTCAACTTGCCATGCGCAAAAGCCTACTTATCGCTGTTGATTTTGACGGAACCGTTGTAGAGGATAAATACCCGGGTGTAGGGAAGGCCAAACCTTTTGCCATTGAAACCCTTAAGATGCTTCAAAACGACGGCCACCGTCTCATCTTATGGACGTACCGTCACGGTTCTAAACTCAAGGATGCAGTCCGTTTTATGGAGGATAACGGTGTTCCACCATATGCAGTGAACCGCAGTTACCCAGAGGAAGAAGCACACCCATCCGATGTTTCCAGAAAGATCCATGCGGACCTCTTTATTGACGACCGAAACTTCGGGGGTTTTCCAGGCTGGGGTGAGATTTATCAAAAACTGAACAAAGAAGGGCAGGCGCCTACTAAGGCAAAGAAGAGCTGGTTTAGTCGCCGCAGGTAGTTGCGGTAATCTCTACCAAATTCACTTTTAGTGGTTTGCTAAACCAAGCATCTGTTCCTTGTGGATTTCACCTCCATCTAATAACCTGTATTTTTCCTCGAAAAGAAATCACAGCAACTTTGTTAGGGTGCTTCAAACTTTCGTAATTTGCGAATGCTTCTCGGAGCAACCAAACCAACCAAACAGAACCTGCTGACTTATGCTTCCAAAGCAATGTCATGACAACACTCAAGAGACT
>CATAPZ010000257.1:0-1666 GCA_949486955.1 Cryomorphaceae bacterium
CTACATCCTCGATATTGTATTCGCTACTCGTTTCCCGGATAAATTCAACATCACTGGACTCGACAACAAAATAAGTTTCGGCGCCTCACCCCGTGGTTCTATTGCCTTGGCAAAGGCTGCTAAATGTCATGCATTCCTTAGACATCGCGGCTTCGTGATTCCTGAAGATGTTCGCGCCATAGCGCCTTCCGTGCTGCGTCACCGCATTGGCCTTAGCTACGAAGCAGAGGCGGAGGAACTCACTCAAGACGCCATCGTCACAGAGATCTTAAATACACTTATGGTCCCATAAATAGACCTAAGAATTGGACGCAATAACACTACTTCAGAAAGTTCGACGCATCGAAATCAAGACGCGTAGACTGAGCGATCAACTCTTTTCAGGAGAGTATCAAAGTTCGTTCAAAGGGCGAGGTATGAGTTTTGCCGAAGTACGCCCCTACCAGAGTGGCGACGATGTACGAAGCATCGATTGGAACGTCACCGCACGAAAACGCGCGCCGTACATCAAAGTCTTCGAAGAAGAACGCGAGCTCACCTTATACCTTGTCGTGGACATCAGCCGAAGTACCTCCTTCGGCGCCTCAAACCGCAGCAAAAGAGACTTGCAAACAGAGATTGCCGCTACCTTGGCGTTCAGTGCTTTGGGAAACAACGATAAAATTGGCCTGATTCTCTTCGCCGGATCTGTGGAGAAAGTAATTCCGCCGAAAAAAGGAAAGAAGCACGTCATGCGCATCATACAAACCTTGCTCGAATGGGAAACTCAGAGTGAAGGGACAGATGTGGACGGCGCCATAGCGCACCTGTTGAAAATACAGAAGCGCCACAGCAATGTATTCTTGATGAGTGACTTCTTAGGACCCGAACCTGCTCGAAACTTTAAAATCGCTGCCAAGCGCTTTGACCTCTGTGCTGTCCATAGTTATGAGCATAAAGAGGTGGAATTTCCAAAAGTGGGGCTCGTACCTATGCGCGATGCAGAAACCGGCAAAGTGCGTTGGACCAATTCAAACAGCAAAGCATTTTCAACCGCCCTAAGACAACGCTACCAACAAAAGAAGGAGGCCCTAAATGCGCTTACCAAGCGCTCTGGTGCTGGACTTGTTTCGGTAGAAATGAATGAAGATTTCGTTCCACCCCTTTTGCATTATTTAAAGACGAAGGCAAGATGATGCGCAAGTATGTATTTTTCATTACTACCCTGCTTTTTGGGCTGAGCGCTGCAGGCCAGAGAAACCAAGGCACTATAGATCCTTCAGTCCTCCGTGCCCAAACAGATTCTTCCCAATATTTGGTTGGAGACATCGTAGAATACACGCTGGAATATCCTCTCGTCGCCACCTCTTTTTCTCTAGATACGGTTGATGGTCTTTTACTGCTGCAACAAGATTTAGATACGATAGACAATTATCTAAAACACACCATTTCATTCTTGGTGGTCGATTCAGGAACACTGGCTATGCCACGAGCCACACTTGAGTATACGGGCGATATATACACCACAGATTCTACAGCTGTTTTAGCCACCCTTATTCCTGCTGAAGAGGGACTAGAACGAGCGGAAAACCGGGCGCTCAAAACCATTGATTTCAACTTTGGTCATTGGGTCAGCCACTACAAATTTTATCTCTTAGGACTGTTGCTCGCACTTGCTCTAGCCTAC
>CATAPZ010000258.1:0-10512 GCA_949486955.1 Cryomorphaceae bacterium
AACCGATTGGAACAAGAAGCCACCCTCTTCAAGGTGATGCGCTCTGAAAGAATGGTGGTGGTATTCATCTTAGCCTTTATTGTACTTCTTGCCAGCTTCGGTGTTGTAAGTGCACTGATCATTATTGCACTAGAAAAGAAGGACGATGTACACACCTTGTGGGCCATGGGGGCCTCCGAAAGCGACTTGCGCAATATCTTCTTTAAAAACGGGCTATTGATTGTCGCCACTGGTTGGCTCAGTGGATTGGTTGTAGGTCTTGGAATCATTGCCTTACAACATTACGTGGGTATAGTGCCCTTGGGAACTGGATACGTCCAAGAATATTATCCCGTCAGTTTAAAATGGGAACATATTGCATTGACCAGTGCCATCGTTTTGGGCATCGGTAGCAGTCTCAGTGCGTGGGCAACGCGCCGCGTGATTAAATAGTTTGCTTCCCTGTAGTGCGGCCGTACTGCAGATTATTCAGATCGCTTAAATCTTGTTCATTGCCATATTTCGCAATGTATTCTTGTTCAATTTCGTCTAAAGTAGCCAGAACTTCTGACGGATCTTCGATGGTCACTAAACGCGTACGATACGGCTTGAAATGACTTAGACCGCGGAAATAGTTGGTGTAATGCTTACGGGTTTCCATAATGGCATAACGCTCTTCCTTCCACTTCAGACTCAATTCAAAGTGCTCCCGCGCTGCCGCCACGCGCTCCTTCACAGAGGGCCTTCTCGCTTCCACGCCGTGTTCAAAATAATGCTTGATTTCGTTGAAAATCCAAGGATATCCGATAGACGCACGACCAATCATAATCCCATCTACACCGTATTTATTGCGGTACTCCATAGCCTTTGGACCGCTATCCACATCGCCGTTTCCAAAAACAGGGATGTGCAGGCGAGGGTTGTTCTTAGTTTCGGCAATCAACGACCAATCGGCTTCACCTTTATACATCTGCTTGCGCGTACGACCGTGAATGGAGATGGCCTGGATTCCAACATCCTGCAAGCGCTCTGCGACTTCAACGATGTATTTAGTGTTGTCGTCCCAGCCCAATCTGGTTTTAACGGTCACCGGCTTATCGACGGCCTTAACAATCTCAGCCGTCATCTTCACCATCTTTGGAATATCCTGTAGGATACCTGCACCAGCGCCTTTACAGGCTACATTTTTAACTGGACAACCGTAATTGATATCGATGATATCCGGATTGGACGCCGCACATACCTCGGCCGCCTGACGCATGCTTTCAATCTCGTTCCCGAAAATCTGAATGCCTAAGGGCCTTTCATATTCGTAGAAGTCCAATTTCTTGACGCTCTTCGCAGCATCGCGTATCAATCCTTCTGAAGAGATGAATTCGGTGTACATCACATCTGCCCCGTGATCCTTACAGAGTTTCCTAAAGGGCGGATCACTCACATCCTCCATCGGAGCGAGCAATAAAGGGAAGTCCCCTAATTCGATATCTCCTATCTTTACCATGCTGCAAAAATACGACGGGATGAGCTACACTGACAAGACTTTAGAATGGGGTAATGCAAGATCAGCATTGACACTGTTTTTTATCACCGTAGCGAGCCTAGTATTCTTTGGAGGCATTGGTTTAACCTTTGTCAATACCACCTATGGTGTCGCATCTCCAGAAGGCATGCGGTGGTTCCAATTCTCTGTCTCGCTTGGGCTGTTCTTAATGCCCCCCCTCATATTCGCACAGATTGCCGCTAGCAACCCCTCGAGATTTCTAAACCTAGTCTTCTTACCTAGCTACGGTTCTGCCACCCATTCCAGAAAAAATGCCGAGAAGCTTCCGCCGTCTAGCCATACCTATGCGGCTTTAGCATTGACATGTGTAGGTGCCTTTTTCGCCATTGACCTTCTCGCACAATTCAACCAATCTATCGTTCCTGATACCGATTACTTCCAAGGCCTAAAAGACCAAGAAGCACTTGTTACCGACTCACTTAAAACATTGCTGCAGGACACTTCGTTGATCGCTCTTTTGGCTAATGCTGTGGTGATGGTCTTGGTACCTGCCTTCGGCGAAGAGTTCTTTTTCCGTGGCGTACTGCAAAAGTTATTTCAAAGAAGCATTGGGGTACGTGGCGCAGTCCTCGCTAGTGCAGCATGCTTTGCTATCGCTCATCAACAGCCTTTAAGCTTCATTCCGCTGCTATTTATGGGTATTCTGCTGGGCTACACCAAATACTGGACAGGCAGTCTCTGGGCGCCTATTTTACTCCACTCCATAAATAATGGGTTTGCATTACTATCGTCGTACGCAGCAGGCGGAGAACTACAGACAGAAAGTACCATGGCCCTCGGATGGAGCATCGTGGGTCTTGTCCCATTGGTCTTTGGAATACTGTGGTTGAGAAATATTCGTGGCAAACATACCGCTTGGCTTAAGTCGTAAAACGACTATCTTGTTGCTATGAAAAATGTACTTATAACCGCTGCAATCTGTGCAGGTATCTCGGCCTTTGCGCAAAACGATCAATACAATGTGGCTTCGTTCCACGATTCTGGCTGGAAAGCTCCTGAAGTAAACTACCAAGGCGCAGCCTGGCTAAACTTTTTGACGCGTTCGGACAGCACATTTGATTACAATGTTACCCAAGCAACATTTAAAGCGCACAGCACCTTAAACTGGCACAAACACGAGACAGATCAAGTGCTTATTGTTGTAGAGGGTAAAGGATATTACCAAGAACGCGGTAAAGAACCGATGATTATACATCAAGGTGATGTAATACGGTGTCCGAAAGAAGTAGAGCATTTCCATACCTCTTCATTAGAGCAGGATGTTTCCTATATCGCTGTATATGGAAGTGCACCGACAGTATGGACAGAGGTCCTTACTATGGATGAATATGAACGTATTGGGAAACAACTCGAAGAAAAAAAATAAAAGCCAACAAAAAAGCCGGCCCCAAGGGGACCGGCTTTCGCTATATCGCGTTCTCTTTGCTTAGTTGTCTGAGCTGTACAATGCTTCTGCATTTTTAGGCTGCAGAGAACTATAGTTGATTTTATAAGCTTGCGCCTTGCGCAGCTCTAATTTGATATCAGAAATCAAACCCATTTTAACGGACTTATCAGCTTTGATAGACATCGTCATCATTGGGCGATCTTCTTCAGCCTTAGCTTCACGCTCCTGGACAACGAACGGTTGTAGGTCGTCGATTGATGCAAACGCATCGTTAAGCTGAATTCTAGGCGTCTTACCGAACTTATCTTGGAACTTAGCACGTGGGGAACCCGCGTAGATGTAAGTTACCAAAGACTTGCGTTCCAACTTCTGAATTTCTGTTGCTTGAGGCTTGCTTACACTCACCTTTAAATCTACTTCACGCATTACCGTAGCAACCATGAAGAAGAACAACAACATAAATACAATATCAGGAAGTGCCGACGTATTTACCGCTGGCAACGCTTTATCCTTCTTTTTCTTAATTACTGCCATTATCCACCAATATTTAATGGTTCTGCCTCAGAAATTTTCTGCTGGTAAGCGTTCTTGATCTCCTTGATGATCTCTTCGTCCTCTTCCGGATCCATACCGCGGTATGAACGACCGTATTCGTCTTCAGCATAACGCTCACGTAGATCCTCATAGGCTGCAACCAGTTCGTTTTGAACCTTTACATACATACCGTACGAAGTACCGCGGTCATTTTGAAGCGAGATAACCGCCTTAACAGGGTTATCAGAACTTGAAGAAACACCATAACCCTTACAGTATTCACACGAACCGTCACCGTTGTTATCAATGAATTCCATAGCCTTAGCACGAAGCTCGCTGATTTCGAGGTATTCATCTTCTACAAGCAACTGATCGTTCGAGTTTACTAGAACCGTAAAAATATTACGTTCCTTAATAGGTGGAGGATCTTGAACTAACTCGTCTTCGATAGGTGGAAGCTTCCTGTTGATACCCTTATCTGTATCCATGGTAGTGGTTACGAGATAGAAAATCAATAGTAGGAAGGCGATATCCGCCATCGAACCTGCATTAATTTCTGGTATGGCTCTTTTATTTCTTGCCATAGCGCTCCTTATTTAATTACTCTAGCAACTAGAGAATAAACAACAGCTAAAACAGCACCTGAGAACAAAATGTAGAACGAAGTCAACATTGCGCTCGATGCTTTAGAAGTAGCCTCAGTAACATCTTTGTATTGTGCGAAATCTGAGCCATCAGCCGTGACCCATGAGATCAAACCGATAACAAGAATTGCCGCTAAACCAATACCTACGCCTTTGATACCTTGTGGGTTTACCACAAGGGCAAGGACGAAGCTCAATACGGCGATAATCATACTAACAATAGTAATGACCATCCCGTACGATACGAACCCTGGCGCTTGATCCTCGTTCGCTGCTACCATAATAAATAGTACAACGCCGATTAGACCAAGAACGATGCCTAGGACACGTCCGATTAATGGGAGTTTATCAGCCATAGTTCTTAGCTATTTTTCTTTTTGAATTCTACCAACAAGTCCAAGAAAGAGATAGATGCATCTTCCATCTTGATCACGATACCGTCAATCATCGCAACGATAAGGTTGTAGAAAATCTGTAAGATGATCGCAGTGATCAAACCAAATACTGTTGTCAAAAGTGCCACTTTAATACCACCCGCTACAAGAGAAGGGTTGATATCACCTGCTGCCTCAATCGCGTCAAATGCGCCAATCATACCGATTACCGTACCCATGAAACCAAGCATTGGTGCCAAAGCGATGAACAATGAAATCCATGATACACCTTTTTCAAGCTTACCGTTCTCTACAGAACCTACGCTCATGATTGATTTGTCTACCATGTCAAGACCTTCATCGTAGTGGTCTAAACCTTCGAAGAAGATTGTAGCAACTGGACCACGAGTGTTACGACATACTTCTTTAGCAGCGTCGATACCACCGTTGTTCAATGCACCTTCAACCTCGCTCAACAACTTCTCAGTGTTTGTTTGTGCGAAAGTCAAGTAGATGATACGCTCGATTACAAGTGCTAGACCCAAAACCAAAGCCAACAATACGAACGACATGAAGAATGCACCACCCTCGATGAATTTCTCCTTCAAGATTTGAGTGAATCCTTTTTCAGTTTCAACTACCTCTTCAACTACTTCTTCAGTAGCTTCTTCAGTAGCTGCAGAATCTGTAGCTGCCGCAGCAGAATCTACAACTGCATCAGCAGAGTCCATAGTTTCAGTAGCAGCAGAATCTGTTACTACTTCTTCAGTAGCCGCCATTTCGTCCTGTGCGTAGGCGTTTACGGTACCCATTGAAAGGGCAACGATTGCAAGCAAAGAGAGTGCTTTTTTCATTTTTCTTAAGAATTAATTCTTTTTAGTGTTATCTGTCGGTGGATTTACGCAAAAACCCTTCCGGGCGTCGAAAATACAAAAAATTGGTGTCCAATTCCTATTCTGAGACCTCTCCTGCGAGAGACAACGGAAACTTAATCTGAAAATCTGCCAGAGAGTTGTTCTGACCCAATAAGACCATCGACTTAACCAACGCACTTTCAAAAGTCATGTCCTTGGCATTCAGCATTTTAACTTCCTCAAGCGCGCTAGAGCTGTCGTATAGCCCCGGTATGACAGAACCGCTCACACACTGTGAGGTATTGACAATAATAGTTCCATTTTTCTCTACCCGCTTTAAAAATTCCGAGAAGGAAGGCGATTTTGGGGCGTTTCCTGCTCCAAAAGTCCGTAAAACCAGCACTTTCCAATGCGACAAATGAGGCAATTTCTCAAAGTCTAGACCAGGATAAAGAGTGACGACACCGACGCTAGTATCAATACCCGACCTTAGCTGATATGATTTTTCAGAACGCCAGAGCAATTCTTTATTCACGTTTAGGCGTACCCCACTACTGGCAAGTGGCGGATAATTCGGCGAACTAAAGGCATTGAATTCATTAGAAGACCTCTTGTAAGCACGATTACCGCGCAACAGTTCGTATTCAAAGTAAATGGCTACCTCTTGAATTACCGCCGATCCATCTTCCTCTGCCAAAGCAGCAAATTCAAATGCGCTAACGATGTTTTCGACAGCATCGGTTCTCAAGACTCCCACCGGCAACTGTGATCCAGTGATGATGATGGGTTTTTGAAGGCCTTCAAACATAAAGCTCAAGGCACACGCCGTATACGCCATGGTATCCGTACCGTGCAGCACCACCATACCATCTACCCTATCCATAAGTTCATCAATGACCTCAGCGAGCTCTTGCCAAACTTTGGGAACCATCTCGGAACTATCAATGGGGTTCTCAAGTGCTACCGGTAAAATTTCAATTGGGAGTAATTGCAGCGCAGGGATTTTCTCAGCCACAGATTCGAAATCCATAGGGGCGAGTTTCCCGCGCTGGTTTTGTCGCATTCCGATGGTACCACCGGTGTATATGAGGGCTATTTTACGCATCTAATCCAAACAGTCGATTTGCATTTTCAGAGGTCATAGCTGCAACCTCTTCCAAGTTCATTTCCAGTACCTCAGCCATAACTTTTGCAGGCTCAACCATAAAGGAGGGCTCGTTCTTCTGCCCACGTAATGCTTTTGGTGTAAGATACGGCGCATCGGTCTCTAAAATTAATCGGTCCTTTGGAATACCCTGAATCACAATATCTGTCGCCGAACGGTTCATGGTATAAGAACCGCCTATTCCGAAGTAAAACTCTCCCAATTTCAAGGCACGTTTTACCTGTTTCTTACCGCCACTGAAGCAATGAAATACCCCACGTAACTTACCATCATGACGGACTTGAGCTTCCTCAAGAACCGGAAACAATTGCTTAAAACTACTTCTTACATGAAGCGCGATGGGCAAATCCCAAGCGACTGCCCAATCCAGTTGTCTGTTCAAAGCTTCCACCTGCATCGCCTCGGTAGTTGTATCCCAATAAAGATCCATACCGATCTCACCTACAGCCAAATATCGCTGGGGGTTGGACTTATAGTGCGCTTCCAATTGGTCCAATTGATCCTTCCAATCCTCCTTCACATAACATGGATGCAATCCAATCATTCGCCCAATTTTCAGCTGAGGATAATCGGCCTCAACGGCATCCAACGCAGCAATGCTCTCGGTATTGATATTCGGGAGTAACACAGTTGTAACGCCTGCTGCTAGGGCCCTACTTTGGATCTCAGCCTTCTTATCAGCGAAGTACTCGTCGTATAAGTGACAGTGCGTATCTACAAACATTTAAAGAGGGAGGTTGCCGTGTTTTTTCTTCGGCAATTTTACTGCCTTATTTTCTAACATGGAGAACGCTTTTATCAACTTGTCACGAGTTTCTTCCGGCAGTATTACATCATCAACATATCCGCGATAGGCGGCACGGTACGGGTTGGCAAAAGCATCAGAGTATTCCGCTTCCTTCTCGGCCAATTTTGCCGCTTTATCCTCCGCCGCCTTGATGTCTTTTCTAAATATGATTTCCGCAGCGCCTTTTGCACCCATCACAGCGATTTCCGCCGTTGGCCAAGCAAAATTCATGTCGGCACCAATCTGCTTTGAGTTCATCACACAATAGGCACCACCGTACGCTTTTCGGGTAATTACAGTAATGCGCGGTACGGTAGCCTCGCTAAAGGCATACAACAGCTTCGCGCCGTTGGTAATAATTCCATTCCACTCCTGGTCTGTACCTGGCAAGAATCCTGGGACGTCTTCAAGTACTAATAATGGGATATTGAAAGAATCACAAAAGCGCACAAAACGGGCACCTTTAGTGGATGCATGAATATCTAGTACCCCGGCCAAATACGCCGGCTGGTTAGCCACAACGCCCACCGACTTCCCGGCGAGACGTGCAAACCCAACAATCATGTTCTCCGCAAAGTCCTTATGTACTTCGTGGAAAGTATTTTCATCTACGATACCCGCAATAACCTCCTTCATATCATAAGGTTGGTTTGGATTTTCAGGCACGATATCTTTAAGTACTTGGCGCATTTCATCGCCTGGCTCGTACGGAAGTGATGGCGGCTCCTCGTCACAATTCTGAGGAACATAACTCAACAGTTTCTTCAAGCCTTCAATAAGGGAGATCTCGTTCGGATAGGTAAAATGTGTCACCCCGCTTTTGGTAGAATGTGCGCTCGCACCGCCCAACTCTTCAGCCGTTACCTCTTCATGCGTCACTGTTTTCACCACATTAGGTCCAGTCACAAACATGTACGAAGTGTCTTCCACCATCATGATGAAATCTGTAAGCGCTGGCGAATATACCGCACCACCTGCACACGGTCCCATCATCGCTGAAAACTGGGGAATGACCCCTGAGGCTTGTACGTTGCGGTAGAAAATGTCCGAGTATCCGCCCAAGGAAACGACCCCTTCTTGGATACGGGCACCACCACTATCGTTTAATCCGATCAATGGTGCTCCTGTTTTCATTGCCAAGTCCATGACTTTGGTAATCTTCTCAGCATGGGCCTCTGCTAAAGAACCGCCCAATACCGTAAAGTCTTGTGCAAACACATAGATCAACCGACCATTAACTGTTCCGTAACCGGTCACAACACCGTCGCCTAATATTTTCTGTTTGTCCAGGCCAAATAAGTCGCTGCGATGTTGAACCAATGCACCCATTTCTTGGAAACTCCCTTCGTCTAAAAGGAAGTGAATGCGTTCGCGTGCGGTTAATTTGCCTTTGGCATGCTGCGCGTCAATGCGCTTTTGTCCGCCGCCCTCTTGACTCTGCTTTTTTAGGTTGGATAGGTGCTTTCGCTTGTCTTGCATGGTGGTTCTTTTGTTCTGAAGGTTCGTACTTACGCTATTCCTCTTTGAAGGCGTCTCGTAAATTTACTTTAGAATGTCTGTGGAATCGCTTTGTTTCCTTGGCTTTTCTGCGAATTTCATGTTGCTCCTCTTCTGGAAGGTGTATGACCTCGACACATTGCGGTGTGCAACAGCCTTCGTTTTTCTCCGCACAGCTCTCACACTGAATAAAGAGTAGGTTACAGGCCTTGTTCGCACAGTTGGTATGACGGGCCGATTTTTCACCGCACTGGTGACATTCTGAAATCACCTCGCACGAAATCTCCTCGCCCAATCGCTCATCGAAGACAAAATTTATCCCGTGGAACTTGTTATCAAGCGCTTCCTCTTCAATCTGACGAGCGTAATCAATGATTCCTCCGTGCAACTGGTTCACATCGTTAAATCCGTGGTGCTTCAAATACGCCGAGGTCTTTTCACAACGAATACCGCCGGTACAGTAAAGTAGAATCTTGCGGTCCTCTTGGCCCTTGAGCTTTTCTAATACCATCGGCAATTCCTCCTTGAAGGTCTCTGCCTCTGGTAAAACTGCACCCTCAAAGTGGCCTATCTCACTTTCGTAGTGATTGCGCATATCCACGACAATAGGATCCTCGTTCTCTATCGCATCGTTCCAATCCTTGGCACTCAAATGGGCACCCACGTTAGTCACGTCGTAATCCTCAGGCTGTAATCCATCAGCTACAATCTGACCACGTACCTTAACCTTGAGTTTCAAGAAAGACTTTCCGTCGGTCTTATCTGTAACAGCAATTTTAAAGGGAACGTCCTTGAAATAGTCCATACCATGTAAATGCTGCTCAAATTCCTCCCAGTGGTGCTCTGGAACGTTCATTTGTGCGTTGATACCCTCCCTGCTCACATAAATACGGCCCAAACAATCGAGCGACATCCACTTCTCAAAAAGCGCATCACGGAGTTTTTGAGGGTTGTCAATAATGACGTATTTGTAAAAAGACAGCGTAATGCGATTAAACGATTCCGCTTCCAATTTTGCTCTTAAGCGCTCTTTATCAAGCTTATTAACTAAATCTCTTTTTCCAGCATTTGGATCCATCCGAAGGCAATTTATTACTGCAAAGATAAGTTATCTTTGACCTACCCAAATCTGACTTTTATCACAATCAGAGCATGAAGAAAACCACACTAATCCTAGGCGCTTGCGGCCAGATCGGCACCGAGCTCACCCTCACGCTGCGGGCGAAATATGGCAATGACGCTGTTGTTGCCACCGACATCAAAGAGCCTGCGCTGGCTGAACTTAAGGACGGTCCTTTTGAAATTCTTGACGCCAGCGATGCAAAAGGATTACATGCTATTTGCAAAAAGTACAATGTAGGTACGGTCTACCACCTTGTAGCCATGCTGAGTGCCACAGGCGAGAAATTCCCAATGAAAGCGTGGGATTTGAATATGCAAAGTTTGTTGCACGCATTGGAATTGGCCAAAGAAAAAGTCATCGATAAAATCTTCTGGCCGTCCTCCATTGCCGTATTTGGCCCTACCACTCCAAAGCGCAATACACCGCAACAGACCATCATGGAACCTTCAACCGTTTACGGTATCTCCAAACTAGCCGGAGAGCGTTGGTGCGAATATTACCACAACAAGTATGGTGTCGACGTTCGCTCTATTCGCTACCCTGGACTCATTTCATGGAAATCTCAGCCGGGTGGTGGGACTACAGATTATGCAGTGGAGATTTATTA
>CATAPZ010000259.1:0-2397 GCA_949486955.1 Cryomorphaceae bacterium
ATCGGTCGTTTCTATGTATCCAATCGATTTCTAAATTATCTCCTTGTTTATCTACCTGCTCTTGCCATTCCTTAGTAATAGGGGCTAGAGGGTCTTCATTGAGCTCACTTCCTTTTATGGTGGGCATCCATTCATCGAGCAATTCTACCATTTGTCGAGCAATTCTTGTTTTTGCTTGACCGCGAAGCCCCAAGAGTAAAATATCGTGTGCAGCCAAAATTCCGCGTTCTACCGCCGGGAGTACACTGTCCTCGTAGCCAAATATCCCCTTAAAAGGATGTTTGCCCGCCTTCAACATCGGGATGAGGTTTTGGCGCATTTCTTCCTTGATGGAGCGGCGGCTGTACCCTGAGGTTCTTAACTCGCCTAAAGTGTTAATACTTGGCTTTGTCATTTTGAATTTCGTTTTTTCTGTTGTTGGTAGTCGCTGAAAATGAGTTGCCCCAACTTATTCAACCCAGTGTAATAGGCATTCCCTCCATTGATTTCGCTAAACGAGCGAATGAAGTGTTGGAGGTATGCATCTTTCGCGATCATAAAGGTGTTCACTGGGATTTTCGCTTTCTTCGTTTTCGCGGCCATTTCTAGGCACTTACCAGTGATGTACGGGTCTAAGCCAAAACTATTCTTGTAAAAGCTACCGTCCGGCTCAACAAGGCAGCTCGGCTTACCGTCTGTGATATTAAATATCTGTTTGTTGGCACTTTTTCTCCGTTTCAGTAAGCCCATAGCCAACTCAAGCCCGGCCACAAAATTGGTGTGGTACGGTCCGACTTGTAGGTAGGGCAGGTCCTTAATTTGAATTGGCCAGCTTTCATTACCGTAAACGATGATATCCAACGTGTCTTTAGGATATTTCGTAGTGATCCATTCTGCCAACGCCATGGCGACCATTTTTGCAGGAGTAATTCGGTCTTCACCATAAAGAATCATGCTGTGGCTTATGTCGATCATTAGGACAGTGCTGAGACTCGTATTCTGATAGGCTTCTTCTACGACGAGATCTTCTTGAGTCAATCGCAGTTCATCAATCCCCCCGGAAACTAAGGCATTCTTTAGACTTTCATTCATAACGATGTTGTCGAGCGCATCGCCGAATTGAAAGCTTCTAAAATCTCCGGTGCTATCTCCTTTGCCCATTGGGCTGTCGCTTTGATGCTCGCCTGAATCTCCTTTTTTCAACGTGCCGAAGAGTTGATCCATAGCAGCCTTACGAACGGCACCTTCCGCTTTTGAGGTAAGTCCCATACCACCTTGACCGTCAGAATTATCTCGCAAGTATCCCTTGTCTTTTAGTTCTTGAATGAAGTCCTCAAAGGTGTATTCTTCATCGGTAATGTCGTAGTGCTGGTCAAGCTGTCTCAACCAATCAAGTGCCTCGTCAACCTCTCCAGAGGTATGGACGATCACCTCTTTGAACAGTCCTAAGAGGGTTTCAAAGGGGCTGCTCTGTGAATCTGAATGTGCTGAAAAAAGAATTCCTCGCATGCACATTAAACATTACCAAGGGGGACAATGTTGTAAATTTGAATAGAATTTTACGGTTCCAATTTTGGAACAAAAAGTTTATGCCTAGAAATACCCCATTAACCGTCGGTGAGCCTATACCGTCGTTTGAACTTTTTGATCAAGACGGTCAACTGTTCTCATCCGAGACCTTCAAAGGGAAACCTTTGGTGATTTTTTTCTACCCCAAAGACCATACACCGGGATGTACTGCCCAAGCGTGCAGCTTTCGTGACCATGAGCGTGAATTTGCTGCTGTAGGAGCACAGGTTGTTGGGGTGAATAGTGGCTCTGTAAAAGAGCACAAAAGCTTTGCAGAGAAATACAAATTAAATTTCCCTGTATTGAGTGACCCTGGACATAAGGTGAGAAAGTCTTTTGGTACGCCTGGGCTATTGTTCAACATGGTGGCGGATCGAATTACTTTTGTTACCGATGAGCACCATAGGGTTGCCTATGTTTTTAAGAGTATGACCAAGGCTACTGATCACATTGATGAAAGTCTTAACTTTTTACAAAATCTACAAACGGTATGAGTACGTTAGAAATCAGCTTAATGTTATTGACCTTCTGTGCAATGGAAGGTACTGCATGGTTGGCGCATCGTTATCTGATGCATGGTTTCTTATGGTTCTTGCACGAGGATCACCACATTAAGACTCCTGGTGCGCTTGAAAAGAACGATTCATTCTTCCTGATCTTCGCCATTCCTTCTTGGTTGTGCATCATGTTAGGCTCGTTCAATCATAATGGTATTTCTGTCGCTATTGGTCTAGGAATTGCCTTATATGGTCTGGCTTATGCCTTAGTTCATGAGGTGTTCATTCACCAGCGTTTGCCTTTCCTTAGAAAAAGTAATGGCACGTACTGGGAAGCCGTCCGGCTTCAACA
>CATAPZ010000260.1:0-4856 GCA_949486955.1 Cryomorphaceae bacterium
AGTGAAGAAGGCGGATTCTTACGTGCCGTAGAGAAATGCAATGGATCTGGCGATTGCCGCCGATTGCCATACACCGGTGCACTCATGTGCCCTTCATATATGGCCTCACGGGACGAATGGGACAGTACTCGTGGGCGGGCCAATGTGCTCCGAAGCGTATTGACAGAGCAAAACTTAGACGGGTTCAAAGCGCCTGAATTGGCAGAAGCGATGCAGCATTGCGTCGGCTGTAAAGGCTGTACGAAGGAATGTCCTTCAGGGGTCGATATGGCCGCCATGAAGTCTGAATACCTCTATCAAAACAGGTCCAAGCGAACATTTGCAGATAAGGCCTTTGCCAACTTCCACAAGAGTTTGAGCTATCAAGGGTTGTGGCGTTTAATCAACCCTGTTCTCAAATCAGGACTGACCAAGCGATTGATGGGCATTCACCCCGAGCGTTCTGTGCCCGGCTTAGCACCTCCTGCCTACATGAAGGCGTATGAAAAAGGCTATTCGATAGAAAGCGCCGCAGGCCACGAGCGCGCCGTGATTTTGTGGGTGGATGAATTTACCCAGGCAAACGATCCGATGTTAGTCGGTAAAGCGTGTGATGTACTCGGCGCGCTCGGGTACATTCCAGCAGTCGTTTGTAGCCCAAGTGGGCGTGCTTCGCTAAGTGGTGGTTTTTTGCTAGAATCGAAGAAAATCGCCCAAAAAACACTAAAAAAGCTCCAAAATACCGCAAAAATGCTCGAAAATGCACCGATTTTGGGTTTAGAGGCAAGTGCTGTTTTGAGCGCAATAGACGAATACGGACGTTTGTTGCCGGAAGAAAATGCCTGGATTTCAAGCCAGCGCATCGCCACTCTCGATAAGTTTTTAGCGGACGAGTTGCCAAAATTGGACCACGCTAAAGAGGCTTTTGAGCCGTACGAAGAAGAGATCTTGTTGCACGTGCATTGCCACCAAAAGAGCTTGGAAAGTGCTGGGGATACCGCCTATGTTCTTCAGGTATTATTAGGTGCCAAAGTGGACCGAGTGAAAAGCAGTTGCTGCGGTATGGCTGGGTCGTACGGGATGAAGAAAGAGAATTATGCGATGAGTAGGAAGATGGCAGAATTGGTCCTGCTTCCAAAAATTGAATCTTTTGAAGGAGAGGTCATTGTAGCTACCGGAACCTCGTGCCGCCATCAGATTGCAGACTTCAGTGAACGAAAAGCAGAACACCTCGTTGATACATTGTGGGCGCAGTTAAAAAGATCTTAGAACGCTGGGTAGTCTTCCGAGGAGGACTGACTGTATTCGGTACATTGGCGAGGATGAAGGCCTACGGATTGGCCGGAGCGATGAGCAAGAGCTCTGCCAAACTGAATCTTAGTTTGAACAAGCCTGAGCGAGCCACTAGCGTGGACGAGTTGGGCAAGACTTGGGTGAGTCTGATGCCGCCTGATGCACAACATAAGTTCAAGTTCACGGGGAGCGATGAGAAGACGGCCTTCACGGAAATTCACATCAAATGTCCACTTCGAGGCAGCGGGGATCCCCACGCCTGCTACCACCTGATGAACTACGACAGAACCTTGATGGAAAAGGTCGGCGGGCAGTTGATTGTACTAGAGACTCAAGCCAACTCTGGCAAAGACCATTGCAAGCTCGCTATTCGAAAGGCGGGTGAAGATGTGAGTGACCTAGTGCCGGCGCACCGAAACAGTTAACCCACTTTTTCTAACTCTGCTCGATATTCTTGTAGTCGCGCATTGGCGTTGCTGTCCACCAGAAGAATGACTACCATCATTCCGATGGTGAGGATAGAAGCTGCTCTGACGCTTGGGTTTTGGAAAAACACAATAAGTAGCGCTGCCGCTACTATAATCATTGGGATTATCTTGAATACTATGGTTCGATATTCACCGAGTGACTTGTCCGTGCGAAGGATTTCAGATTGAACGAAAGCCTGAGGATCTTTTTCGTAGGCCTCTTGAAAAGAGGTGATTCTAGATTTATTCGCATAAAAGATACCCACTCCCACAGCTAAAAGTAGGATGCCTGTAACCAATGATGGAATAATAAAGGATCGGGCTATTTCAGTTTTGCCGAGTTGCCAAAAGCCCACACTTCCTGCCAATAGCAAGAGTGCGAAAAAGATGAAAAAGCGCGCCGAAAACACTTCGGCCTTGGCCCATTCTGTGGCAAATTTGATGATTTCCATTATGGCGATTTAGGTGATAAATTACTTTTCAGCAGATTTGACCTGCTCGAATTGGACCCCGACATCTTGAATGCCGTATAACACAGTATCGCGCATGCCTTGGGTGATTTTTAAAGTGTAGCGCTCGTCGTCACGAAAGCGAACTGCTCCTTGTCCGATCGGGATTTCTAACGTTTTGAGATTGCTCATCCCCGAGCCGTTCCAGACCCCTAGTGGGTCGGCCAATGCCACGTTAACCGTATCCGTATATTCTACCCCTTGGGTACTTTCAATGCTTCTAAACAGGAAGAGGTTGTTGTACGGATACTCCGTCGAATGGCGAATGTACATACTCATGAAAACCGGGTCTTCCGATTGCTCGGGCTCCCACACTACCGTGACCACAGAATCCATGTGCCACCTACTGTCCTTGAAGCTGTGTAATTCGTCCAGCACCACATTCTTTCCACATGAGGCCAGTAAAACCACGGCCAAAAGAGGTAGGGTCTTCTTCATTACTTTTTTGGAGCCTTATCGCCTTGATTTTTGTTCCTGTTGCGGTTGCGGTTTCTGTTGCGGTTATTACCACGTCCACGGCGCTTCTTCGGTTGGTCGAAGCGCGTAATGCTGTCTTCTGCATTGCCGCCTACAAAGTCAGCTACCTCCAAACCAGAAGCCTTTTCAACCTTCACTTCCTCAAAACGGAACTCGCCCAAATCTTCTGGGAAATCACCGTTTTCGTTGGCTTCGAGGATTTCATTGACTTGGTCTAATTTTAAAGGCACCCAATCGTTCGGGTTACTATTTGTAGCATACCACAACATCTCCTTGAAGATGTCCATCTTCTGGAAAAATGCCACACCGCCCTTGAGCTTGAGCTTTTTGTTTGGCGATGGGAAACGCTTGACGGCCTCCATGTAACTGTCGAGCTCGTAGTTCAAACAACACTTCAGCTTACCACATTGTCCGGCCAATTTCTGGGGGTTCAGACTGAGCTGCTGGTAGCGCGCTGCCGCTGTGTTCACACTGCGGAAATCTGATAGCCAAGTAGAACAACACAGTTCGCGTCCACATGAACCAATCCCGCCTAGTCGCTGGGCTTCCTGGCGCGCACCAATCTGTTTCATCTCAATGCGAATGCCGAAGAGCTGTGCGAGCTCACGAATCAGCTGACGGAAATCTACACGTTCGTCTGCCGTGTAATAGAAGACAGCTTTGGTGCCGTCGCCTTGGTATTCTACATCGGAAATCTTCATTTTGAGACCCAATCGAAGTGCCACCTCGCGGCTGCGCATCATGGTGTCCTTCTCCAATGCACGGGCTTCTGCCCATTTTTCTAGATCCTTCTCAGAAGCATGGCGGTACACCTTCATGTGGTGCTCCTGCTTCTCAGGCTTGAATTTTTTCTTACTCATTTGGAGCTTTACCAGCTCCCCAACGATGGAAACGTTGCCTAAATCATGTCCGGAGTGGGCCTCGACAGCCACTGCATCTCCTACCTGGAGTGTTAATTCGTTCGCATTATGGTAAAATTCCTTGCGACCGTTTTTAAATCTGACCTCAACCCAGTCAAATGGTTTCTCGGTTGAGGGAAGTTCCATATTTGAAAGCCAATCAAAGACTGGCAGTTTATTGCATCCTCCAGTTCCACACGAGCCGTTGCTTTTACAGCCTTTAGGAACGCCGCCACCGCTACTACAATTACTGCATGCCATGGTCGTTATTATTTTGCATCATAAACGTACAATTCCATACGTTTATTCCTCTACTAAGGTCGTAAATTGAACGCATGTACAGACAGCTCCGGTTATTTTTTATCATTCCGATAACAATCCTCAGTGTTTGCCTACCCTCGGCCTGCTTATATGCTCAGGATCAGGACAAAATAGCCGGCGCCGAGCCCTTTGAATTCTGGGTAGATCACCTGCCGTACAACACCTTTAAACACACCGCGGCACTAGACGACTACGTTTTCGCTGCTTCCTCGAATAATTTATTGGTGGTCAATTCCAATTCGGACGAGATCTCACGCTATTCACGCATCAATGGATTGACCGGTTCAAACATCACGGCGCTGAAAGCCGACGAAGGCTCCGGCACCGTATGGATTGGCTACGCCAACGGGCGCTTAGACATTTGGACCTCCTTAGGGATCTCCTCTATCGCAGCGATCGAAGAGACCCCATCCTACACCGGGCTCAAGCGTATTAATGACATCTCCTTCTACAATGGAATGGCCTATATCGCGACCGACTTCGGCCTCGTAGAATTCGACATTTCCACCCGCCTTGCCGGTCGCACCCTGTTGCTGGGAGTGAACTACTCCCCCATAGCTATTGCATCCTTCGATATCAACCCTTCAGGTGTGGCAGTGGCCTACTCACCGGCACTCAACACAGAATTCCTAGTAGGCGATTTGAACGAAACACTCCCGACATGGAATACTACAGATTACCGTTTAGGATTTGACCAATTCGATCCTCAGCACATCACCTACTTCCCTTCGGAACAGCGCTTCATCTATGCCGTTGACGATCTTACCTCCGGGTCCTATTTGTTGGCCTTGACTGAAAATTCAATGGGGCAATGGACCGCTGAAGGCTACAGCACACCGTTTCAATCGGGCGTAGGTGGTCAAAGCATCCAAGACATTTCAACGACGGCTAATTGGCTTATTATCACCAGA
>CATAPZ010000261.1:0-9230 GCA_949486955.1 Cryomorphaceae bacterium
CATGTAGTTTCCAGTACCCGTGGTGTGGTCACCCCAAGAGCCAAAGTTGGGGTGTACTGAATTTGGATTAGGGCCTACTGCATACGTCCCAGCATTCCAAATAGATGTTGCGTTGTAGGTATAATTGGTCAAAAAACCAGAGTTTCCGGAGGAGAAATTCCCATTAGTCGCCATCTGCGTGACCTGGCTGCTTCCTTGAACCACCACATATTGTGCAGTGTCTGTCAAAATGATGTAGGGTGAGGCGCAGGTATCGCAGTTTAGTGTTGCATCGTGAGACCATTGGTAGGAATTGGACCCAGAAGCAGAAAGAAAGATGGTGTCTCCGACGCAGGCTTCCAAGGAATCTGACGCCAAGGCTAAGGAGCATTGTGCGCTCAAAGGACCGGCGATGCAAAGGCCAAACAATGCGAGTAGTACTTTCTTAATCACGACAACAATATACCTCTACTTTTAACTAAAGCCAATTCCTTCATCTCCACTACCTTTGTAGTACTAATTCTGTCAATGCAATGAGCGAAAACAACGGAAAACTGGTCATCTTCTCTGCACCCTCAGGCGCAGGAAAATCAACCTTGGTAAACTATCTGTTGCCGCAATTTCCACAGCTCAGTTTTAGCATTTCAGCGACCTCACGCGCACCTCGAGGCCAAGAAGAACATGGTAAAGACTATTACTTCCTGAGCAGCGAAGAATTTAAAGTGCGTGTTGCTCAAGACGAGCTCTTGGAATGGGAAGAGGTCTATTCCGGTACTTATTACGGGACCCTTCGTACGGAAGTCGAGCGCATTTGGTCTGAAGGAAAAGTAGTTGTTTTTGATATTGATGTAGTGGGCGCATTGAACCTCAAAAAGCAGTTTGGCGATCGTGCTCTTACGCTTTTTGTACAGGCACCCTCTGTAGAGATTTTGGAGCAACGAATCAGAGGCAGAGGCACAGATAGCGAGGAGAAAATACAGCAGCGCGTGGCTAAAGCAACTATTGAGATGGCCCGTGCACCTGAATTCGATAAGGTGGTCGTAAACGATGATCTCAATACCGCTAAGGCAAAGGCACTGGCAATTCTTAAGGACTTTTTAGGAGCGTAATGAAGAAGGTAGGTCTGTTTTTCGGCACCTTCAATCCCATTCATATTGGGCACCTTGCATTGGCCGAGTATTTTCAGAAATACGGCGACCTCGACGAAGTGTGGCTAGTAGTCACTCCACACAATCCTTTTAAGAAGAAAAGCAATTTGTTGCCCGATCGTGAGCGATTGCATTTGGTTCATTTAGCGATAGAGCGTCAAGAAGGGTTACGCGCAAGTGATATCGAATTCAACTTGCCACAGCCAAATTATACCTCGCAAACCCTAACCTACCTGCGAGAGAAATACCCGGAGCATCGCTTTAGTATTATCATGGGTGAAGACAACCTCAAATCTTTCCATAAATGGCGCAACTATGAGAGCATCCTGGAAAATCATGAGATTCTCGTCTATCCACGACACCCGCTTCCTGATGAAGTAGCCACAGAACAACATTGGCAAGAACGATTCCCGAATCTGCGTTTGGTAAATGCGCCAAAAATGGAAATCAGCGCATCGCTCATTCGCCGCAGTTTTGCCGAAGGAAAAGCCCTTCGAAACCTTCTTCCAAAGGCGGTTTTTGATTACATTGAGGGGAGCAACCTGTTCAAGTAATCCATGTCCACATTCATCGCGCAAATCGCGCAAGAGTTGATTTCTTCACCCCTGCCACTGCACCAGCAGATGGTCGTTCTCCCGAACCAACGGGCGGAGATCTTTTTGCGTGAGGCGCTCAAGCCGCATCTGGAAGGACCGACGCTTCTACCGCTATTTACAACCGTAGATGGATTTATCTCAAATGCGGGCGACCTTCTGGTTGTCGAGCCACTCGTTTTACTTATCCAATTGCACCAATGTTACAATGAGGCACGTTACGAAGCCTATCCGGACCGTGAACCCGAATCTTTGGGGAGCTTTCTTTCATGGGGACAAACACTCTTGTCCGATTTCGAAGAGATCGATCGATACAAGCTCAATCCAGCACATGTACTTGGTGATTTGTACAACGTTCAGAAATTAGCGGAATGGGATCTCGAACCGGAAAATGAAACAGCCCTTATGGGACAGTATTCAGATTTCGTTGCATTGCTCCCAAGCACCTACGAACGATTTAAAAATGCCTTGTTGGCGCGTGGCGAAGCGCACAGCGGATTGGCTTCGCGATACCTCAGCGAAAATCTAGAACGCATTGATAACTACCTCAATCGCAATGGGGTTAAAAGGGTCTTGGTCGCAGGTCTAAATGCTTTGAATACGGCAGAATTAGCCATCATCGGCCAACTAAAAAACCATTGGAACACCACTGTAATGTGGGACCTTGATCCGCATTATGTCAACATGAAGGAGCACGAAGCTGGACTCTTTCTGCGAGCGCACAAGGACCGTCAAAAAATATTCGGCAACGATGTCCCCACCACGAAAAACCGCTCGAGCGACTTTCTAACAGTCCCGAAAGAAATCACTCCTGTTGGAGCTTCTAAATATTCAGGGCAAGCGAAGACCGTTTCAGCCACCTTGGAGCGCTGGGCCAAAGAAGGCGTTCCCGCTCAAAATATTGCCGTTATTCTTGCTGATGAAACACTTTTAAATCCAGTACTGAGCATCTTGCCCGAATCCTACGATAAGGTCAATATCACCATGGGATACCCCCTAGATCAAACAAAGGTTGCAGCGACTGTAAGACTGTGGATTGGGGCCGTTGAGTATGCGCTAAAAAACGAGAAATCGGGAAAGAATTGGACCTATTACCACAGGAGCCTTGGCGCTCTGTTTAGCGACCCGCTCTTCAACAAATATTTCTACCTCGGCGAGATAGAAGAAGGACCCAGGGAATGGAACCAAAGCATCATTAAGGGCAATAGGGTGTTCACCAGCTCAAAAGAATGGACCAATGAATTGGCCAAAGGGCCGAAAGGATACCACCATCTTCTTTATCCTTCACACGGCATCTCTGTGCTCAACTCGATCAAAAAATGGCTCGAACATGCAGCAGCCCACGAGAAAGGGGATACCATGGTCATCAATACGACGTACAAGATCCACACCTTGCTTGAACAGCTTGAACGCACGCTCGGCAGCACTGAAGTAGATACCTTGTCGGTACTCAAGCTGGTAAAACAACAACTTCGAAGTGGTACTATTGACTTCGTTGGTGAGCCGCTTGAAGGACTACAAATTATGGGGATTTTGGAATCTCGTACCCTTGACTTTAGCCATGTAATTATGGCCGGGGTTAACGAAGGGATTTTACCTGCAGGACGCTCATTCAACTCGCTCTTGCCCTATGATATCAAACAGACCTACGACCTTCCGACCTACGAACAGAAGGATGCCATCTTCGCCTATCACTTTTACCGAATCTTGCAACGTTGCTCAGAAGGTGTAATTGTCTACAACACAAACACAGATGCTATGGGCGGCGGAGAGCCTTCGCGCTACATCGTTCAGCTGGAGCAGGAACTCCAGCAAGGTGCGTGCACCGTGCATCCACGAGCTTTCAACAACGGCCCGATACACCCTTCTTCTATTGAAGATCGCTTTTATGCCGAACGCACTGATGCGGTAAAGGAAGCCATGGTAGATTGGATGAAAAGGGGTATGAGTGCTACAAGTCTCAATGAACTCGCTGGACGTCCGCATGATTTTTACCAAAAAAGACTAGTTCGCGTTAGAGAGCAAGACGAAGTAGAAGAAAGTATGTCGGCTCTGGTTATGGGTAACCTCATCCACCACGGTCTAGAAGAGCTGTATAAACCATTGGTTGGAAAACCCCTACCTGTTTTTGATGTTGAAGAATGGGCTCAGAAAGCGCTCGAATTAGGAATCGAACGCCTCGTTAAAGAAGGCTATTCTGAATCTGCCTTGTACCAAGGTCGAAATCTAGTCACCTTGGAGGTATGCAAAAAGATGTTGGATCAATTCCTCCATTACGACCTCTTACGTGCGAAAGCAGGAAAAACTATTTTAAAGGGTGTAGAAACAGAGCTGGAATTCGAGATGCCGCATCCTTCTCTAGATCTTCCTTTGAAGTTTGTAGGTAAGGTAGACCGCATTGAAATGAACGACGGTAGACTAACCGTATGGGATTATAAAACAGGACGAATGAAACCTTCCGAGCTCAGTTTGAGTACATGGGAAGATCTGTGGAACGGTAAAAAACCTAAGGCGCTTCAATGCTTATTATACGCATGGCTCCTTTGGAAAAGCGGAGCTGCCACATCGCCTCTACCTTGGCGCATAGGCATGTATAAAATGCAAAGCCCACAACCAGAGTCTTTGCTCCGTGGTGGAGCCTTTGATGGCCAATTTTTAGGGGAACAAGACCTTGTAGAATTTGAACACCAATTGATGGAATTCATTGTCGGCCAGTTATCTTCGGACGAACCGTTCGTGGAACCTCCACCAAAAGACTTTTACTCATGAGCAGGGTCACTTCACTTACCGCTGTTCCCTCAGCAGCAGATATCCAAGCTGCAGCAGAGCGGATTGCGCCCTATGTATCAAGAACTCCCGTTCTTAAGGCGCCTAGGTTTAACCATCTTGCCAAGGGTGATTTCTATCTAAAATGCGAACACCTCCAAATGACCGGTGCCTTCAAAGCCAGAGGTGCTATGAATACGGTACTCGTGCACAAGGAGGAAGCTTTAGAAAATGGCGTTCTCACCCACAGCTCGGGAAACCACGGTGCGGCCCTTAGCTGGGCAGCAGCGCAGATTGGTGCCAAGGCCTATGTAGTAATGCCCTCGAACGCACCAAAGGCAAAAATCGCATCGGTAGAATACTATGGCGGTATCGTGACATTTTGTGAGCCTACCTTGGAAGCACGAGAGACTACGGCGGAACAAGTGCGCAAGAATACTGGGGCGCTATTGATCCACCCCTACGACAACTACAACATCATTGCTGGACAGGCTACAGCCACGTATGAGCTGCTTCATGAGCAGCCAGATCTCGATCAGATTTTTGTACCTGTCGGTGGAGGCGGACTCCTTGCCGGAGCAGCACTGGCCAACAGCTATTTTGGAAAGGCTAAGGTTATCGGTTGCGAACCTACCATTGCCAACGATGCTTTTAAAAGTTTTACCTCTGGAACGTGGACCCCTGCAAAATCTACAGATACCATCGCAGACGGTCTGAAAACATCTTTAGGGCATAAAAATTTCCCTATTATTCAAGAGCATGTAGACCGCATCACATTACTCTCAGAAGATGAAATTCAGGAGGGGTGGCACTCTTGCTTGGAGACCATAAAGCAGTTTATTGAGCCTTCTGCCGGAACAGGAATAGCCGCTGCAATGCGCGAAGAGACCCATGGAAAAACGGGAATAATACTTTGTGGTGGCAACATGGATGTACGTGGATTTACGCTACGATAAATTCATATCCTCTACGATAAGTCAACGTGCAATTCTGCGCTCATTACCGCTAGATTTACGGCAACAATAAACCCCAAGGGTTTAATCAAACCAATCTAGAAGGCATCGTGAGTTTCACGGTGCTTTTTCTTTTTCCGAAATCTGTTTCAAAGCGCCAAAGCTCAGAACGACTACTTTTCGCTCTATTGAATTCGATACGCTCTTGAACTAGTGCGAGTCCACTTCCTGTGCCAGGAACACGTTCAAGGAAGCCGTATCCTGAATCTTCCACCATAATAATCAGGGCATCTCCCTTTGTTCTTGCAGTGAGCTTTATCCAAGAGTTGTGCTCGGAGGCATTGCCAGCATACTTGTAACTATTTTCTACAAGAGGCTGTAGTAAACCACCTGGAATCTTTATTTCGCCTGAAATATGGTCCAATTCTACTTCGAATTTCACATGAGCGAAGCTACTTTTCTGTTGAAGGGCTACATAGTTCTCGATTCGCTTAAACTCCGTTCGAACCTTTGTGCTTTCTACTTCGGAATTCTCCAAAGAACTCCGAAGATGTACACTAAGAAGTCCGATATACTCTTGCGCCTCCTCCCATTTCTCCTGGCTGATAAACCCATTGACATTATTCAACTGATTAAACAGGAAATGCGGACGAATACGGTTTTTGTAGTTGGCCAGTAGGATGTTCGAATCCTGCTTTTCAATCTTGGCTTGATTGGCCAAATTCTGGGTCCGATAAAAAATAACCGAAATCAACAAAATCAATAAAGCGGCAAACAAGGCTACAGTAAAAGTAATTTGGGCCGAAGCTTCGCGGCTAAGGTGGGCCTCCGTTTCCCGCTTCAAACGTTCAAATTCATAGCCCAAAATCTCTTGCTTAAACGCTTCCTTCTCCTCAAGATTTTTAATCAATACTTTGGTCAAGCGTTGAGAAGCTACTTCCGTAGACTCATTTAAAACTTCCGCTTCAGTAGAATTTCGAACCTTGTAGGCAAGGGACCAAAGTTTATTCGCTTCCGCAAACTCCAAGCACGTTCTTATTTCTTCATCGGATAACGCGCCAATATCCAATGCTCTTTCATAAACGTGCTGCTTGTCCACGACATTGGGTACACCATCTAGGGTTGCTAACGATTGCTTCATTAACGAGAGGCCTCGATTGACGTATCGAGTATTCTGTTCAATATCATCGATGAAGCCCGGCCTCAAAGGGTCTTGAACCTCCATACTGTTGTCGCGCTCTATATCTTGTAACCCCAAATAGTAATACGCAGCACCTAGAACGGCTTTGGCTTCTGACGTGTTAAAGCCCTCTGCTTCAAATTCACCCACCAATCGCTCTTCGATTTCAATGACTTGTTCGTATTCACCAGCATCGAGTAAATAGGTGGCATAATTACCTTCGTAAGTTCTTTTGGAGGTTCCCGTAGCTAATCCAATAGCCTTCAATGAGAAGTCCGTCACAGTGGTAATGTCCAGTCCTAAATTCCAATAAATATGAGCCTTGAGGTAATACAGCTTTGGCTTGAGAACTTCGATGTTACGCTGAATGATGAGGTCTTCCGCCTTGCTAAGGTGGTCCAGTGCAGATACAAATTGGTATTCCGCTACATCGTACTGACATAAATAAATGGAACCCCAGGCGGCCTTGTTCTCATTGGTGCTTTCACTTAATTTTCTGAGGAGCTTTCGGCGTTCATTAAAATTATCAGTCAGTTCAATGGTGACCAATTCTGCCGGGCGCTCTTGAGTTTCTTGACAAGCAAATAAAAGCAGTGTCAAACTACATAGGGCCAAATTTCTAAGGTGCGATACCCAACTCATCTAATCTAGCTTTTGAAGCATCAACCACTTCATTGTTTATCAACACTATTTTGGGTCGTGCACCCCATTGAATGTCCTTCACTGCATCACTTCGAACAATGATGCTTTTATGTACACGTAAAAATCGATCACTAAGGCCTTCAGAGAAGCTTTTGAGCGTCCTGGCCACCAAAAGCGTTTCTCCATTTTCAAGAATAACGTTGGTATAGTTACGCTGGCCTGAAAGCATAATAATCGCACTCTCTTTGACGAGCTGATAAGACCCTTTGAACGGAAGTTTTACGTTGAGTTCTTCAAAGATTGGTACCGGATCTAAATCTGAAATTTTATTCAAACACTGCTGTAAACGCGTTTTAACTACCGGCTTGAGGATATAATCCACAGCAGTTTCAAAAGCGTCAAGACTGTAGTGGCTGTGTGCTGTTACAAAAACGATATTTCCTACGAAGGCTTTGATCTGGTGGGCGACATCTAAGCCCAAAGCGCCGGGCATCTCCATGTCTAGAAAAACCAAACCGGGTTTCGATTCTTTGCACCACTCCACAAAAGGTTGGGCATACATGAAGCCTGTTACCTCGACATCGGAAACTAATTTTTCAAGCTGGGAAACTAGTCCATCAACGGCAATCCGCTCATCGTCTAAAACACCAATTTTTTCGAGTCTTCTCATTTCTTATAGCCTTCCATCATACGAGCAACATATTTCCCGATGACATCAAACTCTAAGTTAACTCTATCTCCTTTACGCAAGGTATGGAATACCGTGTTTTCATAGGTGTAAGGAATAATGGCCACGCTGAAACCTCCTTCAACAGAATTAACCACCGTCAAAGAAGTGCCGTTTACGGTGATCGATCCTTTTTCAACGGTAACATTGCCCAATGAAGGATCGTAGGAAAAAGAATAGATCCATGAGCCGTCTTGTTCTTCAACGCCCTCACATGCACCAATCTGATCCACATGGCCTTGAACGATATGTCCATCAAGGCGAGCCCCCATGGTCATGCAGCGTTCAATATTGACTTTATCGCCCTCTTTTAAATCGCCAATATTGGTCTTAGCGATGGTCTCGTCAATAGCCGTTACTCTGTAGGTGCGGTCGCCAAAGATCTCAACGACCGTCAAACAAATCCCGTTGTGTGCCACACTCTGATCAATTTTCAGCTCAGAAGCCAAGCTAGATTCAACGTACAATTCAAGATTCGTTTGGTGCTTTTCTACCTTGGCTACAGTGCCTAAATTTTCAATAATTCCGGTAAACATGGAGTGCTTCTTTATGGTTGGTTAAAATAGTACATTTGACAGATAATCGATTTCCTATGAACATCACTACCTATACTCCTGATTACAATGGCCCAGTGGCAATTGTTTACAAAAAAGGAGATAACCTAAGCATATCAAAAACTCTTCAGAACCGCCTTGACGCATACGCCGCCAAATTCGAAGAAAGTTGGATGGAATTGCAGGATGGGTCAACCACTGTTTGGGCCTTCCAGCTCACCAAAGAACTCGAAGCCAACGAACGCGCGGAAAAAATGCGTCTTGCAGGAAACGCCCTTGCAGGAAAAGTAAACGGTCTTGGCTTGGACCGGGTAAAACTCGAAGGTCCTTTTCAAGCAGAGGTCTGTGAAGGAGCTATCTTGGGAAATTACCAGTTTCTAAAGTTTTTTAGCGATGCGCACAAACGTCGTAACAGCCTAGTTCAATTGCTTGTTGAGGATGAAAATTCCGAGGACATCCAGCGCATCAAGAATTCAACACTAGGAACATTATTGGCTCGTGACCTCGTAAACCGCCCAGTGATTGACCTCACCGCAACGAAACTTGCAGAAGAGGCGAAAGCAGCAGGAAAGCGTCACGGATTCTCCGTTGAGGTTTTGGAGAAAAAACAAATTGAAAGTCTCAAGATGGGCGGACTTCTCGGTGTCAACTACGGCTCTGTTGAACCGCCAACATTTACCATCATGGA
>CATAPZ010000262.1:0-6571 GCA_949486955.1 Cryomorphaceae bacterium
TACAGACACACGTTTATGGATATGAATGGCTGTGATAGTGTGATTTCATACGACCTTGTGGTCAATGAAGTAGACACTTCCATAAGCGTTACTACTTCTACGCCACCAACCATAAGTTCTAATGCACAGGGCGCAACCTATCAATGGGTGAATTGTAGTGATTCGTCGGCAGTGACAGGTGTAACGCAGTCCTTCTTCGTGCCTTCGTCTAATGGTGATTATGCGGTTATCGTAACTGAAAACGGCTGTTCTCTATGGTCAAAATGTGTTAGCGTACAGGGTATCGGCATTGAAGAATTCACTCGCGTGTTGCTTTACCCGAACCCAACGGCAGGCATCCTAAATGTGCCGCCTAACTGGAGGGGTGAGTATCTTGAGGTAAGTAATCTTGCAGGACAATTGATACTTTCAACCGCCTCAAAGGATAAGCTTGATCTTAGCTACATGCCAAGAGGTGTATACCTAGTGCGTTGTGGCGCACAATATGCGCGCATTATCAAAGAGTAGGGTTATTTCTTACCAAAAAAAGCTTTGAGCTTCTCAAGGTCCGCGTCGGTAGTTTCTTTAGTCTCTTCTTTCGCTGCTTTTGCCTTTGGCGAGCCCACTTTTCGTAACGGTTCAGCGAGTTGTGTTTTCTGTTCTGGGGTCAATATCTCTTTCTTTTTCCCGCTAGATTTCTTCGCAGGAGCTTGCTTCAAAGGAGTGCCGTTGCTTGCTTCTTCAAGCTTCTCTTTGGTGCTTTTGGCCTGAGGCACAGATTTCCGTTTTCGGGCGTTTTTGCTCGGTTTTGACGCGTTTTTACTCGATTTTGGGTTGTTTTTGGCTGTTTTTGCCTCTTTTTTGGCTTTTTTCTTCTCAGCGGTTTCTTCTGCTTTGGTCCGTGGAGCGACCTCTTTTACAGCCTCTTTTTTCTGCGGTTCTTGAACACCACCTTTTGCTTTACCCTTTACGGTTCCTTTATCGCCGTGTAGGCTGTCTGCAGGAATGAATTTATCTCGAGTCACCCAGGTGCTCAATGCACCAATAGATAGTAGGAATTGGTCTTTCTTAATCTCTACAATCTCTCCAGGTTGACGCGAACCGATAAGCTTGACGCGATCACCCACTTTCGCAGGGGCAGAGATGAGCTTTTTAATCTTGCGTTCTTTCTGTTTCTGGTACTTTGATTTCTTCTGATCGCGCTCGTCTTGAGTTTGTGAGGCGCGCTCTCCAGCGTATACTTTGAAGCGACCGACGACTTGGTCTTTGCCTTTTTTCGTGCGCTGCTCGGAGTATTCGTTGACCAAATTCTGGAACTTCTTTCCCCAAGTAATCATGGCATTTTGCTGTTCATTCATCGCGCTTTGACGACGTACTTTGTCTTCCAGCTGGTGAATCTTGCGGTCCTGCTTGTCCTTGAGTTTCTCTAGTTCTTCTAGACGCTCGGCCAATTTTTCGCGCTGCCTGGTCAGCTCATTTTTCTCTTTCTGAATACCCACTAGCAATCGGTCCACAGCCACTGTGCTTTCGTCCAACACTTCACGCGCCTGATCAATAAGAGCACTACTTACACCAACCTTTTGAGCGACTTCATAAGTGTACGACGAGCCAGGAACACCCTGGTTCAAGACGTACTCTGGGGTAAGGTCTGCAGAGTTGAACTGCATCGATCCGTTATCCACCCTTGGCAACTCGCTCGCCAGCGCTTTGATGCTATTGTAGTGGGTGGTCATTACCCCGTAGGTCTTGCTGCTGTTGAGTTCTTTCAGGAATATTTGGGCCATAGACGAACCTAGATCAGGGTCTGAACCCGAACCAAACTCATCGATGAGGACCAGTGTTTTGTTGTAGGCGGCATTCAAGAAGTAGTTCATCTTGGTGAGCTTCGAACTGTAAGTGGATAGCTCGTTTTCGATGCTCTGTGAATCGCCTATATCGGCCATCAGCCCGTTGAACCATCCCATGGTACTGTCGGGGTGAACGGTGACTAGCAGACCGCTTTGGAGCATCAATTGAAGCAACCCAACGGTCTTTAAAGTAATGGACTTCCCTCCAGCGTTTGGCCCAGAGATGACCAAGATGCGGTTGTGGGTATCTAGTCGAAGGTCGAGCGGAACGACACCCTTGCCTTTCTGCTTGTTGAACTCGCGAAGAACTGGGTTGATTGCCTTGATCAGATGAACATGTGGCTTGTCAATAAGTTGTGGGAGGCAGGCCTCCTCGTCAAGGGCGTGAAGCGCTTTCGCATTGACAAAGTCTATCTGGTAGAGCGCAGTGCTGTAGTCGCGCAATTCATCTCTGTACCCTGCAACGAAGGCGGTTAAGAGGCGTAGGATGCGGGTCACTTCGCGTTTCTCTTCGTCTTCTAGAACGGAGATTTCATTATTGATCTCAAGGGTTTCAGAAGGCTCGACATAAAAAATCGTAGCCTTGGAAGATGACCCGTGAAAGATTCCATTGACTTGGCCTTTGAAGGCCCCTTCTACGGCGAGTACGCGCTTGTTGTCGTGTACGCTTTCTTGGGTGTCGGCAAGAACACCAGAACCTGAATATTTCTTTACGGCGCGGTAGAAGATGCGGTCGGCCGCGGTACGTTTTTTAGCTAGGTTTGCGCGAATCTTTCCCAAGGCCGGCGAAGCCGAAGTTTTCACCACGCCACGTCTGTCGAGCACACGATCGATTTCGTCTGGAACGGTTTTGTTCTTCTCGAGGTGGGCGAGTTTGTCTTGGATGGAGGGGGTGCGGTCTGCGTGTGTTTTGAAGAAGGTGTAGACTCGGTTGAAGCTCTCAATCATGTTTTTGATGATCAAAAAATCTTCCCCCTCTAGAGTGGCTCCTTGAATTTTCAATCGGACCAAAAAGGGCTTGATATCTTCTGCGGCTAGAGCAGGAACTGGGAATTCGCTGAGGTAAAGCCCAAGAATTTCGTGGACCTCTTGAAGGTCGCGTGTAGCTACTTTAAAGTCACTCGAAGGCTTGAGTTCATTGACACGTACTCGGGCACGTTCTGTAACCGCGCGTTTGGCTACGGCCTTTTTTACAAGGTCGAATTCTATACTTTCAAATAAATCTTCCGGGTAGGTATTCAAATCGTCTCTTGGGGACCGATGTTATCCGCGGTACACCTCTTCTTCGCTAGTAACGCGTGCAGGCCCTTCATGTTTACGTAGGCCCCCAGCAATTACGAAGGCAAGTGCGGTCACTGCAACGGTAATGATTACATCAACAGTGGTCCAAAATACGCCTACAGGCACGTCATAAAGATCGTTTTGCACATCGCCCCAGATCCAAAGTGCGAGCAAGACAATCGCGCCGGTAACCGGCTTGATTCCTTTTTCCGTTCTCCACGAAGGCACCTTGGTGGCGCGCACATACCAATAAACAGCCAAGGCCGATCCAAAGGAATGAGCAATGAGCATGCTGTATATAGCAAAGGGGTTGGCAGCCATGTAACTTTCCATGATGTTTGAACGGCCTGCCCAATCGGCAGCCATTAGATCTTCCATGGGAAGGGCATCAAGAAAAAGTGAAAACAGTTGGTGGAGGCCCGAAGTGACGAGCACAGCAATGACTACTCCAACGATGGTGATACCGATAGAGCGTAGGGTGTAAAGGAATTTATTCATGGCGGTGAATTTTAGTTGAACCAGCTTTCTACCACATCAAGGGAGAGTGCTGCTACGTCTAATTTATTCTTTTTGCGGTAACCGTTGAGCTTTTGGTGCAACGCAGCAGGCTTGTTGTCGCGTAAAGCTTCTATGGTGTGGTATCCGGCCTGTGCAATGTGGTGCGACCACTCTTCAGGAACGCCAATCGATTGGAATTCTTCAGGATCTGCAACCGTTTCAAATTTCTCAGGACGCATTTGCGGGAAGAACAACACCTCTTGGATGCTGTCTTGATTGGTCAACATCATCGTGAGGCGGTCGATACCAATACCCAAACCTGAGGTTGGCGGCATACCGTACTCAAGGGCACGAACGAAGTCTTGGTCGATAAACATCGCCTCGTCGTCTCCCTTTTCTGACAGCTTTAATTGGTCCTCAAAACGCTCGAGCTGATCGATAGGATCGTTGAGCTCTGAGTAGGCGTTCGCCACTTCTTTACCGTTGACCATGAGCTCAAAACGCTCCGTGAGTTCTGGGTTGTCGCGGTGCTTCTTACACAGCGGCGACATCTCAACAGGGTAGTCGGTGATGTAGGTTGGCTGGATGTAGTGTTTCTCACACTTCTCGCCGAAAATCTCATCGATAAGCTTCCCTTTACCCATGGTTTCGTCCACTTCAAGACCGATTGATTTCGCCGCTTCGCGCACCTCGTCTTCTGTCTTGCCGTTTAGATCTAAACCGGTGTGCTCCTTGATGGCTTCAAGGATAGGCACTCGAGCGTACGGTGCCTTGAAGCTAACGGTATTCTCACCAATAGTTGCATCTGTCGTGCCGTTTACAGCCATGGCCACTTCTTCAAGCATATTCTCAACGAAGCGCATCATCCAGTGATAGTCTTTGTAGGCCACATAGATTTCCATCACTGTGAACTCTGGGTTGTGCGTTTTGTCCATCCCTTCGTTACGGAAGTCTTTGGCAAACTCATACACCCCTTCAAAGCCACCTACGATGAGTCGCTTGAGGTAGAGTTCGTTCGCAATACGCAAGTACAATGGTACGTCGAGTGCGTTGTGGTGTGTAATGAATGGTCGAGCTGCTGCTCCACCAGGGATCGGCTGCAAAATGGGTGTTTCCACCTCCATGTATCCGGCATCGTCGAAAATGCGGCGCATGGTGCTCATAATTCTATTTCTCTTGCGGAAAATCTCCTTAACGCCCGGGTTCACAACCAGGTCAACATAGCGTTGGCGGTAACGAATTTCTGGGTCGGTGAGCTGATCGTACACGTTTCCATCCGCATCTTTCTTGACGACTGGAAGGGGACGCAAGCTCTTTGAAAGCACGACCAATCCCTTCACGTGCAAGCTCATTTCGCCCGTCTGCGTGGTGAACATGTGCCCTTCAACCCCGATGAAATCACCGATGTCAAGGAGCTTTTTGAACACGTCGTTGTACATGGTTTTGTCCTCATCAGGGCATATCTCATCGCGGTTTACGTAGATCTGCATTTCGCCTGTAGAGTCCGCCAAGACTGCGAACGAAGCCTTACCCATGATGCGTTTGGTCATCAATCGGCCCGCGATGCGCACCTTTTCAAAGCCTTCAGCGCCCTCAGTGTAAGTAGCGGCCAATTCATCGGCTTTGTGTGAAACAACGTATTCGGCGGCTGGGTACGGATCGATCCCCAAGGCTTTTAATTTGCCTAGAGATTCGCGTCTAAGTACCTCCTGTTCAGATAATAGTCTTGCCATGATGCTAGATGAATATTAAGACCGCAAAGATAATTGCCTTTTAGTAGCTTAGCAGTATGACTCGCAGCCGATTTTATGCACTTTTCCTCACCCTCTTCTTTGCAGGGGCGTGCTATGCGCAACCTTATTGGCAAAAAGGCACCCGATTAGCGACCTTCAGCGGTACTGCAAATCTTGACGGATTTGTGGGCGGGATTACCAACGCAGGCTTAAATGCGGAGGCAGGTACAGCGCTTTTCCTCGATGAAAAATGGGCCGTCGGCTTCGGCGGTAAATACCGTTGGGCTCCGTTGTCGCAGAGCATGGAGGCCTCGGTTCGGCTTCAAAATTTAGTATATGGGGCATCCAATACCCCGCATGCATTGTTGCTCGACCTTCACGCAACTTTTGGCAACAACATGAACACGACGCTTAGCGGAGATATGTTTGGCCGTCAGACTGCTGCGTTCGGCGTGGGTGCACAATACACCTATTGGCTCACCTCAAGCGTCGGAATCTGCCTTTGGCCACAGATAAACCGAACGAACAGTGGTCCAAGCGGGTTATGGGATTGGCAAATGATTGCACCCGCAGGGCTGCAAGTAAGTTGGCAATAGAACAAGTAGTATGAGAAAGGTCCAATTCCAAGATATCGGCCGCGTTTCCTATGGCACCGCCTGGGACTTTCAGACGGAGCTCTTTACGGAGACGGTGGATTTAAAATTGGCCAATAGAAAACATCCAGAAACTGCTCAGGAAACCTCTGACCATTTCCTTTTTGTGGAGCACCCACCAGTCTTCACTTTGGGGAAGAGCGGAAAAATGGAACACCTTCTCGTGGGCCAAGAGCAACTTGAAAAGGACGGTTTTGAATTCTTTCCTGTGAATCGTGGTGGCGACATTACCTACCACGGTCCCGGCCAAATCGTTGGCTATCCAATTATCGATCTCGACCATTACTTTACGGATATTCACAAGTATTTGCGTTACTTGGAAGAAGTCATCATTTCTACACTCGCAGATTACGGCCTTAAAGCCGGTCGCAGCGATGGTGAGACGGGCGTATGGCTGGACGAAGGCACCCCCTTTGCACGAAAAATGTGCGCTATGGGTGTCAAAGCATCTCGGTGGACGACCATGCACGGCTTCGCCTTGAACGTCAACGCAGACCTTAGTCATTTTGACTATATCGTACCTTGTGGCATCTCGGATAAAAAAGTCACTTCATTGCACGTAGAATTGGGCCGAGAAGTA
>CATAPZ010000263.1:0-12402 GCA_949486955.1 Cryomorphaceae bacterium
GCGGTGAATCCTTGAATGGAAACGGGAATGACTTCGTCGAAATAGAGTACGAGCTCATCTTCTGTAAGTCGAAGGATTTTGAATTTTTGGTTGCCATTGAAGCTGGCTTCTAATTGGTCCAAAACGGGTTGGCCAAAGTCATTGATCAATTGGCGGTCAAAAGACCAATCAATGGCATTCACTGCGCCGATCACCGTAATCACGCTATCGCCATCGATGACCAGCTGTGCAGAATCCATCGTCGCACCCAAACTATCCACCACAAACGTATTGTTCAATGTATCAAAGGTCGCGATCAAATCCGTCGTCGAATGCGGATGCAGGGTATCCCACAGCCCTTGCGCAATCAAATGATTCGTGATTTCCATACCGTACCAGTCCCCGTGCAGCAGGACTTCCATGCGCTGGACATTTTCAGGTTTGGTGCAACTTAAGAGCACTAAAGAACAGAGAATGACTACTTTTTTCATTGGAATGGTTTTAATGAAATTCCGTACCCAAAGTAGACCCCATAAAAAGGGCCGTTTGTGCTTCCGGATAGTGAAATATAATGAATAATGCGCTCCATTTCGTAGCGGTGGCTGTACCCGCCGACGACAGTAAACCAGCGGCCACGAATGTAATTGTATGCGAATTCTGAGCGAGCGAAAAACGTGTAGGTTAAATCTGGATTGGCAAATTTCCAGCTCTTATACACGGTAGGAGTAAAGAGATACGTGAAGCCTGCATCGATGTCGTTGTAGGTTTCGGTGTAGATGGCGCCCACAGGTGCGGAGAGTGCCCACGTTCCACTGGCGTTAGAGAGTTTTGGCCCACTGAGGAGCGAATACCGAATGTTGTTTTGTTCAATATTGAGCCGCGAAAGACTCATGTTGGAAGTAAGGTCGAGTCGTTCTGTAATCCCGTAATTATGTACGAGCAAACCCCCTGTGCTGGCATTTAGTCCGCGTCCGGAATAACCGCCCGCAGCTACTTTATGTTGCTGTGGAGCAAGTGATTCGGCAGTTTGGAATTCTGGTAGGGCGATGGTGCAGCTGTTTAGGCCCCAAAGAAAGGTAATGATAGCTATGTAGCGCAGGAATAACAAAGGATGCTCGAGGTTCAGTAGGTTCCGTATAAAAATAGGAATTCCATTGTTGAAAAAGTTATCTCTGGCTTTTCTATTATTTATCTCTATGCAATGGTATCTTCAAAGGCACAACCTTTGTAAACCATGAATCTATTTACTCCGCCGCCTTTCGAGGCTGTCCAGCTTGCTTTTGAAACCTGTGTAAAAACCGCAAAATCCATCACGGAAAAGAGTGTGAGTAGGGTGTTGATGAAGGAATTGGTGCTGGATAAGTCCCATACGGAAGCTTTAGAAGCGCATGTTGCGCAAGTGCTGAAAGCACACCGCAAATCCTGGTTAGATACACTGGACTATCAGCCCAGGGAGTATTTCATGGAGCCTACGTTTAACGAAATCAGTGAGGCGGAGGCGAAGGCTTATGATGCTGAGGTTGCAGATTGGCCATTGATAAAGGAAGGGCTTCCTGAAAACCAAAAAGAATCACGAAAAAACTATCCCCGCGCTTTCGAACCCTGGGAAGAAAAGGAGGTAAATTTCCTTGCACAACTTTTAGATAAAACGAACGATGCGCAGTATTTAGCGAAGCTTTTACGCCGCTCTGAAAGTAGCATCTTAGGTGCGGGTGATAAGATCATCTGTAAAGGGCATTATGGGGAGTTTAAACCCAACTTCAAGCCGTTTCGTACGGCGAAAAGTACATCATCGGCCCCACCAGTTGCCTCCAAGGAGGCCATTGCGACGACTCCAGGTCAGCGCGTAGGTGGGCTGAACGACGAGCAATCTTCAGCGGTACTGCACAAGGGCAAACGCCTGCTGGTTTTAGCGGGAGCAGGATCAGGAAAAACCAAGACACTGATTCAAAAAATCCAGTACCTCATTGAAGAGCAAGGCGCTCGTGCGAATGAGATTTTAGCCATTACCTACACGAAGAATGCGGCGTCGGAAATGCTGGATCGCTTAATTCTAATGGAGGACAGCTCAGGGGAATTTGCAAAAGCGCTGGAGGATAAGAGTGCTAAAAAAGAAAAGTTGCACGCCATGCGCACGGAATTCAAACGTAAAATTCCGTGGTTAAACACATTGAAGTTGACCACCTTTCATGGATTTTGCTACCAATTGTTACGCCATCAAGGCGCCAAACAATACGACAACCAGTTCAAGGTTTTAACAACGGAAAAGTTTCAGGAATCTGGCTTTAAACATGGTGCACAAGAGCAGCCATTAGACATCATTAATAGAGTAGTCATTCAGCTTTGTTCCGACCCTAAATACATGCTTGAGTTGAAGCGTTACCTGTTGGATTATTTAGTCCTACGGCCTAAAATTAACGATAAGGGTGCCCCACAAGCATTCAAAGCGGGTAAGAATTACATTACCCTGAACGGAACACACGTTCGTTCAAAATCTGAACGCTATATCGCGGATTGGCTTTACCGTCACGACATTTCCTTCGAGTATGAGCCCCAGGTGAATCTAGATGAGTTTAGATTCTATCCTGACTTCTACATACCCGAGGCCAACCTCTTTGTAGAACATGTGAGCAAACTCAGCAAGGGGACGAAGACTAAAATGAAGGAATTTGAGCACGCAGGACGCAATTGTGTAACCACCTACGAAAGTCAGATGGAAAACATCGCAGAGTTCAATGCCGTGTTAGAAGGGCTGCTTAAGAAAAGATTAGACAGTTCTTTCGAATGGAAGAAAGATGCGCACCTCAACTACGAAGAAGAATTCGCGCGTTACCATAAGGAGATGAAGCGTTTCCTGTCTAATGCGCTTCAGGTTTGGGATATGGTCCGCGTAGAAGGTTTAGATTTCGAGACACTCTTTGTAAAGGCATCTACCGATCAGCACGAGCGCGTTCGAGAATTTTACAGTCTCGTCCAGCCTTTGCTTAAGCGCTACCACGAGTATTGTACAAATAAAAGCTACCTCGACTTTAACGAAATGATCTTGCAGAGCATGGAACTCCTCGAGCGGGATGCAAAGACCTTAGCGATGGTGAGTAAACAGTACAAATACATCCTCATCGATGAGTTTCAAGATGTCAATAATCTCCAGGTACGCCTTATTCAGAAGATTTTGAAGGCAGATACGCAACTCTTTTGTGTTGGGGATGATTGGCAAAGTATTTACGGCTTCCGGGGCTCTAATGTAGATTACACCGTCAACTTTACTCGTCACTTTAAGGACGCTGAGGTCATTAAACTTACCAAAAACTACCGAAGCATGCCTACCATTGTCGAGGCGGGTAATCACGTCATTTCTCATAATGAGCATAAGGTGGATAAAGCGGTCTTCGCGCATAAAGAGGGGCAAACTAAAATCAACCTGCATGCAGGAAAAGATGAATCGGAGAATGTAATCTACGTCGCCAATGCTATTCGTCAATTGTATGCACAAGGCTACCATAAAGAAGATGTCCTCGTGCTCCATCGCCGGTCATCAGATTATGCGCTTTATTACGATCATTTTAAAGAAACGGGTTTAGTGGTGCAGCACAGTACCATACACGCCGCTAAAGGTTTGGAAGCGCGAGCAGTATTTATCCTAGGCCTACACAATATGCCTGGAGGATTCCCTGAAGTGTGGTCTGCGGACCGCATCTACCAGCTCATCAAAGCCACAGATTTAAATGCGCTAATGGAGGAGGAGCGAAGGTTATTTTATGTAGCCATTACTCGGGCGAAGGATGAACTGTTCCTGTTGTCCATCAAAGGCAGTTTCAGCCCGTTTTTGGATGAGATACCATCGAAATATTTTTCGAAGTCGAAGAAAGTCGCTTTGCTCAAGAAAGAGCAGGTTTATCAGTGTACGGAGTGCAACACCCTATGTGAGGTGGATGTGAACTATTGCCCACACTGTGGTGCCCCTAATTTATTTTAAGATTAAAAACCAGCGTATCCTCAGCACACTTTAGAAATAAAAAAAGCCGGACACAAGGCCCGGCTTAGCTATTTAAAAAGTTTTATTTCTATTACAAGGATTTCAACCCCCTACTTAACACCCACGCACGGTAATCCCTGTTATTCACAGAGGCCTTCGCTGCACTTGCGTCTTCGCGATAGTTGTGAACGCTATGGACAATGTAGTATTTGTCGTTGTAGCGCGATAAGAAGGCTTCTGGTGCCCAGCCTAAGATGCTTTCAAGGAAACCATCGGCGAGATCGCGGTCAACAAATCCTCCAACAATGACGCTATAGCCGGAGGTGGTACCAGGTTCTGGTGTATTATCCGTGACCCATTTTTTGCCTTTACCTGCCGTCGCTTGATCAGATGAATTTGCAAGATTGAATGCTGCAATAGAGTCGGCTTTTAGTGCTGCCATCGTAAGGCTATCTTCCAAAGCTTGAGCGGCAAGAGCAGCCGTGTCTACTGGGGGGGGTGGAGGTGGGATGGGTAGACTGTAGATGTGAAGATTCGTGGGACTTCCTGCGCGCTTGCTCTGCGAGAAAAGGGCAGTGCTATCGTTGAGCAGAACGAGACCGAAGTCATCGCCTCTATTGTTTAATGCCATTGCAACTGGTGTGCTATCTCCCATGCCGTGGTGATAGAGTTGAAGCCCGTAGTTATTGGAGGAACGTGCAAAGAAAAGATCGAGATCTTCGGAAGTACTAGGGAAGACTTCGTCTTCTTTTGTATTCGCAATGGCCACAGCTTGCGGGGCACTCCATACACCATCAAAGCTCAGAGTGCTTTTATAGAGGTCATACCCACCTTTGCCGCCTTCAATATTAGAAGCGAAGTAGAGTGTATAGTCCTTTGCGTCGAACCAGGGATGCTGGTAATCTGCAGTAGCATCGATGAACGGTAATTCTTTTGCTTTGTCTCCGTTAAAAGGAATGTAGGAAAGGGTCATACCTACGCGTCCGTTCTTGTAAGGTTTTTTACGACTATGGCTAGCAATGAGCGCAGAGCTGTCAGGCATTAGCGCACACTGTCCTATATGATAGGATTGTTCCGCAAGGAAATCAGGCAGCGCGTAAGGGAGCGTTTTGAGGTCTTTTAGACGCAGTAGGTAGGGACGTGCAAAAGGCGCATTCGTCTGCGGATCTTTTGCAGTCATAGCGTTGCCGCCACGTGTAGAGAGAAAGAGTAGGTGCCCTTTCCCATAAGGGTGTGCAGCATAGTCTTCGGCCCCTGATTCGCCTAATTCTTGATGTACTAAGGAGTCCGGCTGCGCGAGTGCTTCCGTCATTGCATTTTGTGCCTTAGCTACAGTGCTTAAGGTTAAAAGGGCGCCTAAAGCGAGGAGTTTGGAGGTGTTCATTACGCTTCTCATAGGAATAATCTTGGCGAGGTGAATGACTCTATTCTTGGGGCCACATTAAAGCTGATGCCTATGACATGGCTGCGTTGCGTGAGGTACACGAGGTCGGTAAGAGGGAAGTTGTACTGGTAAAACACATGCCAGTCGTTGCTAGGATTTAAGCGAAGAAGGGCACCCACTTCATCTGCTGGGCTGTAGTGCAATCCCATGCCCCATTTCTGGCGGTGTTCCATAAAGGCATGAAAATTAAGGTCAGCTGGAGCGTTGGTGGTTGCGCTTGCTAAAAAGCTTGTGCGGAGCGACCATTCGCCTTTAATAGGCATTCGGTAACCACCAAAGAACTGTAGTACTTGAGCGGTATAATTATTATCGTAGATCTCAGCACGGTTGACGTTCTTGAAACTAACGCCAGCATAGTAGGTTGGGGTATTGAAAGTGGTTCCAAAATCTATGTTGGCCATGAATGGACCTTGCAGGTTGTAGATGTTGGGATCTACCTGGTCGTAAAAAGTTTCGTCCATGAGGTCAACGGAAGTGCGTCCCACAGTGAGTCGTAGTCCGGTGCTAAGTTTCGCCTGATCACCAACGGGAAGGTGGTAGGCACCGCTTAGGGCAGCATGCTGTGTAATGGCTGGACCTATCTGGTCGTTAATTAATGTCAGGTTAAGCCCTAGACCTCGTAAGTTACGGTAGTCCATACTGATCAGCCCGGTTCTTGGGGCACCTTTAAGACCTACCCATTGCGCATCTACCATGCTTACTACATGTTGGTCCTGCATTCCGGCGTGTGCTGGAGAGACCGCAACGGGCGTGAAGAGGTAGTTGTCTAAAGAAGGGTGTTGTTGTGCCTGGACAGTTCCTAGGCAAACAGTAAGCGCCACGGCCAGGTATGTGGTCAAGCGGCTACGTTTAGAATTGCGTTGTTCTTGCATAATAGTCATGGCTTATCTGTTTATGTAGAGGTAACCATTGTATTCTCTAGTGGAGGACCCTCCCATGCGTATGTAATAGAAATACGTTCCTGTAGGAAGGATGGCCTCAGCATTATTAAGGTAGGTGGCAACGTTGGCGCGGCCATCAAAATCATTTTGGTAGTTTTCATTTTCGTAGACTTTCAATCCTAATCGGTTGAAGAGCACAACGTGTGAACCCGGGAAGTTTTCGATACCTGGAATGGTCCAGAAATCGTTATTTCCATCGTTATCTGGGGTAAGGACCGTGGCCGCTTCGAGCGTACATTCATCGCTGTCGAGGAAATCTGGGAGGCCGTCATTATCACAGTCGTCGAAGCCGATGCCGTCGCCGTTGGAATCAAACTCATACGCATCGCCGATACCGTCGCCATCGCTGTCGGTATCTTCCTGGTTAGGAATGCCGTCGCCGTCTTGATCTGCAAGTCCGCCGCCACCGCCTGGGATGCCGCCTTCATCTACATTAAGAATACCGTCACAATCCAGATCTTCAGCCAGAACTTCTATACTATCTGTTCCGAGCACCCCGTTTGCATCTACTGCACTGATAAAATACCAGCCAGAGGTGAGTCCTGTTAAGGTATCTGTTGTTGAACCTGTGCTCCAGCTTAAGGTGATAGGCGTGACTCCACCACTATATGTACCATAAACGCTACCATTGGTATCGTCTGGACAAATATTGTTAGCGATTACGCTTGCGATTACATTGAAGTAATCCGGTTCCGTGAGCACTACGGTGTCTGTAACACTACAACCGTTGCTGTCTGTAGCGATTACGAAATAGAGGCCTTCCGCAAGACCAGCGAGGTCTTCTGTAGTTGCGTAGCCATTATTCCAATCGTAGGTCATGGGTTGTACACCACCAGTAACGGTGAGGTCGATGGTTCCATCTGTTGCACCTTCTGCACTCACACCGAATCCATTGTAGTTCGACGCTACGGAGGAGATGGTCATGGAAGCCGGTTCGTTAATGGTAATACTACCGGAGGCGACACAACCATTTGAATCCGATACATCGTAGAAGTAGGTACCAGCGAGTAAATCGCTGATTGCGGCCGTGGTATCCAGTGTGGTCCAGGTGTACGTATACGGACCTGATCCACCCACTGCGGAAAGCGACGCTGTTCCGTTAGCTTCACCGAAGCAGAGTGCGTCGGTGGTGGTGGATGTGGCTTGAATGACTCCGTTAGGTCCAGTGGCTACAGTAACGGAGATTGCTATGCTGTCCATGTTACCTAAGGTATCGAGGCCGTAGAGCCATATAGAACTAGTCCCGATATCTTGACAATTAAATACGTATTGACTGAGCCAAAGACTGTCGATGCCATTACAATCGTAGGAACCGGTATCTACATCTGCGACACTTAGGGTATCAAAACCCATAGCATCCAGGGTGAGCGCTGCGTTTTGCGCAAGCAATGCCGGGCCTGAAGAATCGATCACAGTAACGGTGAAGAACGCACTATCGCTATAGCCTGCTGCATCCGTTACGGTGTAAGCAACAACGGTACTTCCTAAGGCAAAGTTGCCGGATGGGGTGTTGCTGTTGTAGAAGGCCGTGGTATAATTAGTACTGTTTTCGTCAATGGTTGGTGCGGTCCATGCAAAAGTTGCGAAACAACTGTCTGGGTCAGCCAGTAAGGTGGTGTCTCCTTGCGTGAGGTTGATTACAGGAGCGGTAGTGTCCACTACACTGAGGAAGAAGCTACAGGTGTCACCATTTCCGCTGAGATCGTAGCCGAAGTAATCAATCTTGAAAATTCCGATCTGTAAATAACTGCCGGTATCTAGGCTGAAGTAAGAACTATCAACACCGCAATTATCATAAATACTATCGCCTGTCCAGCTTACTTGTGTCCAAGTGCTGTCACTGTCTGCGAAGATCGTAATAGAGTCAGATGGGCAGTAGAGTTCAGGCTTGATGTTTTCTGTAACGACCAATCGCTGCAGGATGGAATCTGTATTGCCGCTTAAATCTGTGGCGTACCAGTAGATGTCGTATTCGCCTAAGGCATAGTATGCCGCTGCAGCATGGAATAAGGTGTCTAATCCACAGGCCTCAACAATGGTTGGAGGAGTGAGCGAGAGGCTATCGGTAAAAATCCCACAAGTATCTGTACCAGTAAAGACCGTTAATGTATCCAGTGTACCGTCCCATGTTGGAGCGATGGTGTCAAGCACCGTGATTACGAAGAAACAGGTGTCTGTGTTTCCGCTTGGGTCGAAAGCGAAGTGGAATACTGTGTCGATGCCCACTGGGAAGAAGGTACCAGAAGTATCGCTGTGTGTGTAGGTTACGCTGTCGCTATTATCCGTTGCTATTGGTGTGGTCCAATTCAGATTGGCCCCACAGTTCAAAGCATCCGCATAAAGTATGGTATCTATAGGGCAGCTGGTGAATATTGGCGCAAGAGTATCGAGCACCGCGATTTGGAACATACAGCTATCACTGTTTCCGTTGACATCCGTAGCGTACGACCACACTTCATGGGTACCTACTTCAAACCAACTACCGCTGGTATCCGTTGCGTAGGTGGTATCGATCCCACAAACATCTGTAGCAACTAATGCCGTCCAGCTGTATCCAATTCCGCTGGTATCAGCCGCTACATATAAGGTAGTATCTCCTGTACATTGCAAAACGGGTGCAATTGTATCAACAACAGTAACCGTGGCATAGGCAGTATCGCTCTGCGTTCCGTCGGTCCCTATGAGCATTACTGTATGTGCGCCCAATCCTGAACAATCCCAGGACGAGCTATCAATGCTCAAGGTGAGGGTACAATTATCGCTTGAAGCGCTGTCCACATCTGCTGCCGTAATGTTAGCCAGTCCCATAGAGTCGAGCTGAACCGTGATGTTTTTCGCATACACCGTGGGTGCAACGCCATCACTATCACTTACAGCAATAGTAGCTGTTCCTTGACAACCGATAGGATCGAGCAAGGTCACGGTATAGCTTCCGCTAGGCACATTCGAAAGATCTTCCGTCGAAGCACCGTTGCTCCAGCTGTAGGACATGGGCTCTATTGTAGTTGCCATGGTCAAGTCGATAGCTCCATCGCTGGTACCCGGACAACTGGCAGGCGTACTTGTGAGCGTTGCTACAGGGTCTGGATTTACAGTTACAGTAGCCATAGGTGAAGTCCAGCGGCAACCTGCCGCTGAAGTCACTGTGACTTGATACATGGACGTATCTGTTAAAGCGGGTGTAGTGTATGTTGTGTTCGTTGCGCCCGCAATACCATTCCACATTGTGCCGTCAAATGTGGACCACTGAACAGCTGTTGATGTACCCGTCGCAACTACCCCAAAAGTGGCAGTAGCATTCGTACAAATGTTTTGATCACTAGGAGCGAACGCGATAGTAAAGTCGATAGGTTCATTAAGCGTAAGACTATTTCCCGCAGCTGAAGTACAGCCGTTTGCATCCGTGAGTTGAATATCAATATAAGGTCCTTCCGCAAGGTTGGTGAGCGTAGCAACACCAGAAGTAACTGCCGCTGTGGTGGAGCCGCCCATGTAGGTAACCGTATAGTTGCCATCAGGCACATTTGCGATACTAAAACTGATAGTTCCGTCTTCTGTGGCACAAGCGGTAGGATCTGTTTTCGCGAAATTGCTGACCGTTAATGCGCCACCTGTGGTACCGCTTACAGCTATAAGCACATTTGTTGCGCCGGTTGAACTCAACGTAATTTGTGCTGGATTCGTGGCCGGTGCGGTACCGTCCATTGCTATAAATACCACATTATTTAAACGACCTAATGAATCTGCACCGAGCGTGAGGCTGTTCGTGTAGGTGCCGTTTGCTGTAGCGCTCACTGCATAACCTGCCGGGGCAGTTACGATGAGGCTATCGCTGAGGTGGTAGCCTTCGATAGCTATGCTTTGGCCAGCACTCGCTAATCCGCTACACGTGAAATACGGCGTTGTTGTTCCGAACGTATATAAGGTAGGAATTGAAGTTGCTGCTGCCGTAGTAGGGAACCAATTGGTAGGACTGTTAAAAGACAACATTTGAGTCCAGCTTCCTGCACCAGACGAACCAATGGAGAACGAGATGGCTGCTGCACTGGAATAGCCTAATGTAATACGACTGGTACCGTCATTTCCTACGGTGTTGGCGGAGGCGTTGTTATTTGAGAAACGGCCTGCGTTAGTGCCAGCACTCGTGTAGGCGAGAATTGATGAGGCACCAAGGGTATAACTGGTGAAACTACTACTCTCGAGGTACTTACCAGGAGCGCCGATCCCGTCTAAATCCCAGGCCGACAAAGAAATTCCGCCAAGCGTAACAGGTACGGGGGCACCTGCAGTCCCGTCTTCAATAAATTCGAGTCTATAGGAAATTTCCCCAGCGCCAGTCCACAAAATGGACGGACTGAAATTCGCTGCCGTATTGCCGTTAGTCGTGGCGGTGGCATCGAAATCTGAAATCAATCCATTAGTGATGTTGTCGATGGTAATGATGGCATCATAAGGTGTCCCATCAATAACGACTACATCATTGTAGACACAACTTCCGCCCGCTCCTGTTGAAGGGCTGGTGGTTAATGGATCATCAAAGTTTAGGGAGAGCCCGCCCGTAGGGATGGACTGAGCTTGAGCGCCTGCGAATGGAATAAGCAGGGCTGCTGCGAGTATCGAGAGGAACCGTCTTCTCATAAGTATATCTTGTACATCAAGGAGTTAGCGAAATATTCGCTGCCTTTTTAGTTTCACCTAAATCTAATTCAATTTAAAGCTTCGAATCATGTAGATTGAGCGAACTTATTAACCAATGTGTGAGCGTTTTGAAGTGTGCAAAGCGCCTTTAATTCTTAGAAATTTGCCAATAAACTTGTGTGGCACGCATAAATCGTGACATTTGTCACGTTTTTACAAACTTTCCTCAAAATGAATGAGCAAGAGCGTGCTGAGCATATCAGAGCCCTAAATGAAGCGTTTCGCCCGCTGCAACCGGAACAACGCATTACTGAGTTATACAGAAATTACAGCACGAATCAGGTTATGCTGACTAGTTCGTTCGCGGCTACTTCAGCATATTTATTGCACCTTTTTTCTGTGTACAAACCCGAGCAAGAAGCCTTGTTCATTGATACAGGATACCATTTCGAGGAGACGCTGTTGTACAAGGAATACCTCACTAAAATCTACGGACTTAAAATCCGTGAGGTCCGAGCAGAAGATTGGAAACATGAATTCACAACGAAGGACGAAACCTGGACAAAGGACCCCGATTACTGCTGTACTATCAACAAGGTAGAGCCGTTAGAAAAATTGAAGGACGAACACGAGGTATGGGTCAGTGGACTCATGCATTGGCAGAGCGACCGTCGAAACACGTTGGATATATTTGAAGATCGTGGGGGTGTGATTAAATTTTACCCTTTACTAGATGTCACGCGGGAGCAGCGCGAGGCCTACATAAAGGATCATTTATTGCCTTTCCACCCGTTGCAATCGAAGGGTTATTTCAGCATTGGTTGTAAACATTGTACACAACCCGGAGAAGGTCGTGAAGGCAGATGGAACAATAGTCCTAAAACGGAGTGCGGCCTTCACTTATGATGCTGCAGGGTTTGATGCTATCATGGGCTTAAAATGAAAAACCCGGCTTATGGGCCGGGCTTCTCTCAACTAACACAATGTCATTACTGACAAACAATCCAACGATAGTACTGCAGGATACTATCGTTTGTTACCACAATTTCGCCCGCGTGGTCCGGGACATTTAATAAGGTTACTGGGAAAAGCAATTCGCCGCACCAGGGATCATTGTCGCGTGGACAATCGCCGTATCCGGCGCCGGTTGCTGTTGTATGTCCTTTTCCCGTTGGGGTACGGTTGATGCTATCACGGCCTTTCGGGTCGGTACCTCTTGAAAATTCCGTGAATGCGGCATCGCAACGTACGTGTAAATCTGCGTATTGGTCAAAGCTCACTACTTCGAGTGTATCGTCTTCAAACACGACAGTGATGGGATAGTGGTAGTCGAAACACTCGATAGGCGAGCGGTCCGATTCTCCTGTTCGCTTAACTTCTTCCGTGGTCGATTCACATTGCGTGAAAAACACCAACAAGAAACC
>CATAPZ010000264.1:0-1992 GCA_949486955.1 Cryomorphaceae bacterium
ATCCGTTTTTCCAAAGGGTGTTTCCAAGGCATCGTACGCCATGGTTCCAACAGTTAATAAGCTCATCTTCTAGATTATTTGGTGGCGCAAAGGTATAGGGGTGTAATTGGTTAAACAAGGTGACAAACTAAAAAAGCCGCGCAATCGCACGGCTTTCAAAATAGGTTCGAAGTTTTCTTAGTCTGCGTATACAGAATGAATACGCTGATAGACTACTCTAGCACCAAAGCCCTCTGGCATAATTTCATCCATCTTGCTACTGTTAACAACGTCTTCCCAACCGTCTAAATCGTTAGGCAATAAGACTCCTCCACAGTGCTGTATGGCATCAGAATAGGTATCAAAACCATCTATCGTTAAAACTGTGGCATGCTTAGAAGTAGCCGGGGCCAGAACGCGGTATAACTCCCAACTTTTAGTAGGGATGTTGCCTTCCTGAGAATGACGTTTGAACCATGGGCCCCATAGCGTTTTGTTTTCATCTATAAAGCCTTGAACATCATCGGGTTGGCCGTAGTTCCATACCCAATATTTATTTCCGCCATTGAACCAGTACGCCTCAGACCTTACAATCATATCTCCGACCGTACTTGACATACCTTCTGTTGAAGCTTCTTCAACGGAAACTGGAAGTGCCTCCATCACATCGCTTGTCCAAATGTTCTCATCAAAGTCTTCAATACTTGAAAAAACATTTGCAAAGACGTAATTATGGTTTCCTCCTTGGTCCATTCTCTTTGCTAGGACCCAGCCCAACATGTCGCCTTTATCCATTGCGGCTTTTGCCACTTTGGACCAATATTCAATTTCTCTACGCTCAAATTCTGCGGATTGAGAGGGATCTACCTGTCTATACTGCATGTAGATGTAAACTGTTTCTTGCGCTTTAGCGGGAATTGCCATTGTCAGAACAATGGCGAGTAACATGATTCTTTTCATATCTAATTGTTGTTGGTTACAAAACAATTAGGCTAGAGATTTATAGGTTTGACTGAATATACAAATAATTGATATGTAATTGTTTCGATGAATGTTATCCGAACATTATTTCTCGAAGCGTGTTTTAACAAATATGAAAATCGGCGTTCTACTTATTACCCTAACCTGGTTCACCGTTGCCCACGGACAAAGTGTCGTAGAAATTCCGGCAAGTAGCCGCGTAACTATAGGCTATCCTGATTCGGAAGATGCGGCCCTGGCATTGAAAAATAAAAGCAGTCAAGGAATTGACGTAGCTACAGTCAATAAAGTCAGTGGTGTGCAGATTAGTGGGTTTGGTTTGGCCCCTTTTGGAAAGGCTACAGTGGCAGTTGGTCCTCTAGCCCTTCTAGAATTGCATAACAAATCGGACGAAGCCGTTCGCTTGAGTTATGAAATCACCAAAGCTGTAAAGAATGAAGTGGGCGAAGATGAGCGCTTTGTAAGCTTCACATTGCGAAACGAAACTTTGAAATCCATTCCGCTGATTATTCCAGGGGTAATGAATCCGAATTTGAGCCCACAATCGAACTCTGGGGTGCGATTAAAGATTGGGCAAGAAATAAAATATAAAAAAGGCGGCAGAGCCCATCTGCTCTTGATTGTGGACAATTCCATTAAAGAGGGTGATGTGCTGTTTGTCGGAGAACGTATCGCTCAAGTTAACGATTAGACATAGCAGACTTTACTAAACTTCCGCTTACTAGTGCGGAGAGCCTTAGGTTCTCCGCACTTTTTGTTTGTAGATAGTCTGGCGGCCTTACTCTTAATGGCTGGATGGTAGACCCTCAATAATTTTGAAAGCCAATTCCAAAAAAAAATTCTCAAGTATTGTGGGAAATTGGGGATTGCCGTATTATTGCACCCCGATTTGAAAGAATCGGAGACATAATTCCTCCTTAGCTCAGTTGGTTAGAGCATCTGACTGTTAATCAGAGGGTCGCTGGTTCGAGCCCAGCAGGAGGAGCACTCAAAATCAAGCACTTACGTCAACCGATGTAGGTGCTTTTTTCA
>CATAPZ010000265.1:0-10457 GCA_949486955.1 Cryomorphaceae bacterium
ATGTTCACGGGCCAATTTTGCTGGCTCATCTACGGACTGAGCATAGGTGACTTTCCATTGATCTTTGCAAACGTAATTGGGTGCAGTCTAACCGGCACCATTTTAGGCTTCAAACTCTTTTTAAAAGATTAAAGTTTGTCGAAGACTTTTGGCACAAACTTTGACGATTAGCGGAACAAAATTGGACCTCAATCCTTAATAGGTTAGAAAACCTCCGCATTATGAAGAAATGGCTTGCCTTCCTAGGACTAGCATTCACCCTAACTACTCAGGCTCAGAACGTTACTCTGAGCGGATACATCCGCGACGCGGCGAGTGGTGAAGAATTAATCAGCGCCTCTATTGTCAACGAAAGCAGACAAGGAACCGTGACAAATATTTACGGCTTCTACTCCTTGACTCTGCCTGCAGGTGAATACACATTTACCATCAGCTACATTGGTTACGAGACGATGACCAAAAAAATCAATTTAAACGAGAGTCAGACGGTCAATTTTGAACTGAAAGAAGCGACCAATGAGTTGCAAGAGGTTCAGGTGACGGCCAAAAAGCTTGACGAGAATTTGAATCGTGCGGAAATGTCAACAACACAGTTGACAGCCAAGCAGATAAAAACTATTCCTCAGTTCTTGGGAGAGTTTGATGTTATCCGTTCGATTACACTACTTCCAGGCGTTACAACTGTCGGAGAGGGCGCCTCTGGATTTAATGTACGTGGTGGTAAAACCGATCAAAACCTCATCTTGTTGGATGAAGCACCCGTCTATAACTCTTCACATATTTTCGGGTTCTTCTCGGTGTTTAACGGAGATGCCGTTCGTGATTTGAAACTATATAAGGGTGGTATTCCAGCACCCTTCGGCGGTCGCCTTTCTTCAGTATTGGACGTTCGTCAAAAAGAAGGTAATACAAAGGAATACGGCGGCACTGTGGGTTTAGGACTACTCTCTTCTCGAGTGATGTTCGAAGGTCCTATTGTTCAGGATAAAGCGAGCTTCATGATTGCCGGACGTCGTTCGTACCAAGATTTACTATTACGCTTGGCACCAGATGATGATATCAACAGCATCATCGCAAACTTCTACGACCTCAATGCCAAGGTCAATTACAAATTCAGCGACAAAAGCAGATTATTCTTGAGTGCCTACTACGGCAAAGATGCTTTCGGCGTTCCTGGACTTGTGAAATTTAACTGGGGGAACCTCGGTCTAACAGGACGTTGGAATTATCTCATTAACGATAAGCTCTTTTTGAATGTTAGTACCATTTATTCTGACTACGATTACGCCATTGGCTTCGACTTCCCTACAGTACAGGTAGATAACATCGCCTACATTAATAATCAGAACAATAAGGTTGCCTTTAGCTGGTTCCCTAATGCCAAACACCAAGTTAATTTCGGTGGTGAGGCCGTTATCTACGACTTCGAACCGTTTAGCGTGAACGCCAACTTCGCCGATAGCAATATTGCAGACATCAGTATTGAGTTACAGAACGAATATGCCGTGGAGCCTGCATTTTACATTGAAGACAACTGGAAAGTAAATAACCGATTAACTATTCGTGGTGGGCTGCGCTACAGTTCTTTCTACAACGTGGGTGCTCGTGATGTAGTCAATTACAACCCAACTTCTGCAGGTACTTATAGAAACGATCGCATCATCGATACCACTAGCTTCGGCAGCGGCGAGATTATCGCAGCATTTGACGGCTTGCAAGGATTAGAACCACGTCTGGGAATCAACTACAAGAGCAGCGAGAATAGCGCGATTAAGTTCAGCTACAACCGCATGCGCCAGTACATCCACTTAATCTCAAACACCACCTCATCACTCCCTATTGATACTTGGAGACCTGCGGGCAACTACATCAATCCAGGAACTGCAGATCAAGTTGCTGCCGGAGTAAACCGCAACTTCAAGGATGGTGAATGGCAGCTTAGCATTGAAACCTATTACAAAAGCTTACGTGACCTTGTCGACTACAAGAACGGAGCTCAACCAACCGGTGTCGACAACATCGAAGTAGATTTAATGACGGGTCGTGGACGTAGCTACGGTGTGGAGGTGCAGCTGGATAAAAAAGTCGGCGCACTCACAGGTTGGATTGCCTATACTTACAGCCGATCTGAGCTTCAGGTTGATCTCGGCGCTACCCCCGACGAGTGGATCAACTTCGGCGAGTGGTACGCTGCAGCACAAGATAAACCGCACGATTTTGCGCTGGTTGCAGCCTACGCTTGGAAGCCAAACATCAGTTTCTCAGGGTCATTCATTTACCAGACGGGTAAGCCCTACACCTACCCTGAAGCAAAAAGTGAATTTGACGGCATACTTTACCCGTTCTCACTCACGAGAAACAATGCTCGTACTCCAGCTTACCACAGATTGGATTTAAGTATGGATGTAAAGATTCCAAATAAGAAGGATCGTGATTGGGAAGGCAGTTGGAATTTCGGGGTGTACAATGCCTATGCTCGAAAGAATGCCTTTAGCATCTTCTTTGAGGAAGTATTAGACGACGATGGCAACGCCACAGGAGAGACAAAAGCTACGCAGCTCAGCATCTTCGCTACAGCCATCCCTACCATTACCTACACATTAAACTTTTAATCGGCCATGAAAAAACTACTTGTACTACCGATTATCGCTCTATTCTTCGCCTCATGTGAGACGGACGTTACAGATAAAGTACGAACTGATGCCTACAACAGTACTTCAGCAGTAAGTATCGCTGGTGCTATCACCGATGTAGATACTATGGGAACTTATGTTGATTTGAGGCTGAGCAACCCCTACCTTGATAACGGTGCATTTACCGGAATTGAAGGCGCTACGGTAACCTTATTTGATGGCGACTCTACCTTGGGTACCCTAACCGAGGTAAGCAGTGGACGTTATGAGAATCTCGATTACTTGAGCATTCCTGGACATTCATACCGCGTAGAGGTGGTTGTTCCCTCAACCTACGGCGAGGCTGCAGGCACTTGGGAAAGCACCCTAGACCGTTGCAACGAGCCGTTTACCCTGCTCGCTCCACTCTTCCCTATCCTCGAAGGCGATTCGATCTACTACGACTACAGAGTGGATGATACAGTGAATTACAAAGATGCCGATTCAGCTTTCTATAGCCCCTATCAGTTCTTTAACGACCCTGCTGGTACTGGGAATGCTTACTGGGTAAAATCCTACTCGACCACAAAGGTCTATGCACCCAACGGATTGATTGGGCCATTTGAGCCTCAAGAGACTGAAATAAGTCTTGCGTCGAGTATCAATATCTATAACGACGAGCAGTTCATCGAAGGGCCACAAATTGGCCGATTAAACTTCGTTGGCCCTCCATACACAGTATACCGCGACACCTTAATCAACTTCGTTTTCGAAACACGCACCATCTCCATGGACCTGTTCGACTACCTCACTATCATGACCAACAACGTCAATAGTGGCGGTCTTTTCGCAGTGCCTTATAGTCCACAGATTGGAAATATTCGCAGACAAGATGATACAACCGTGTTCGGATTGGGATATTTTTACGCAACTTCAGTTAGATTTGATAGCGTAACTATGTTTCACCCGTTCTAATGGATAAAATTCACTGGGCAAGCCAATGGCTCGCCAACCAAAATATTGACGAACGTTACATCGAGTGGACAGCACTCGGTATTGACGTTGTTTTATTAGCCCTTCTTTCATTATTGGCTGATTTTGTTTCGAGGCGCATTCTCGTGAGCATCATCCATGCTGCCGTAAAGCGGACGAAAGCAACCTGGGACGATTACTTCTTCGAGCAAAAAGTTTTCAAGGGTCTGGCGCACTTAGTTCCTGCCGCCATTGTATTCAATAGCCTAGCGTATATTCTGAGCGACGTGCCGCGAATGATTCCCTACTTTGAAAAAGCTGTCGTTGTATACATTCTACTTTTGGTCGTAACGGTGGTTAACCGGACGTTGCGTGCATTGGAAAATTGGCTCAGTCAAAACGAGAAGTACACCAATACTCCCATCCGCACCATTTCACAGGTAGTACGCTTGTTGGCCTTCTTTGGTGCAGCCATAGCACTAATATCCATTCTAACAGGCACTTCAGCAGGAGCGATCCTCGGGGCTTTTGCCGGTACTACAGCCATCCTCATATTGGTTTTTCAAGACAGCATCAAAGGTCTTTTAGCCAACTTCCAGATTCATATGTACGACCTTGTCAAGGTGGGCGATTGGATCACCTTTTCCAAATATGGTGTCGACGGCGATGTATTGAGCATAGACCTGACTACCGTTAAGGTGAAGAACTTTGACAAGACGGTAAGCACTGTACCGGCTACGGCCTTTGTGCAAGACAGTTTCGTGAATTGGCGCGGTATGTCAGAGAGCGGTGCTCGACGCATCAAGCGAAACATTCACATCGACATCACTTCCATTCGTCACCTCGATGAAGGTCTGATGGATGCACTAAAGGAAATCGATCTAATTGCTGCGTTTATGAATAAACGCCAAGGGGAGATTGATACCGACAACGCAAATAAAGACATTAAAGGTGCTAGCCTACTGAACGGACGTCGCCAAACTAACATTGGTCTGTACCGAAAGTACATTGAATTCTATCTGAGCAATCATAGCGGAATCAACAACGACTTCACGCTCATGGTGCGTCAGTTGCAACCCACCACCGAAGGAATACCTATCGAGGTGTACTGCTTCACTGCGACCACGGATTGGGCGGTTTACGAAGGCATCATGTCGGACATTTTCGACCACCTCTATGCGGCTACGCGCCACTTTGATCTCGCACTCTACCAGAAACCTACTGGTGCCGATGTAAGAGCTATTTCCGGGAAATAGACGAAGAAAAAATTGACATAAACAAACACCCCCGCGGCTGCGCCGCGGGGGTGTTTTATATCCTAGAATTTGCTTTGACTTAACTCAGAGCTTCTTCCATGTAACTTTCAATAGGCTCACAAGTACATACAAGGTTACGATCGCCATAGGCATCGTCCACACGACGTACAGTTGGCCAGAATTTATTGTCACTTACAAATGGGAGTGGGAATCCAGCTTTTGAGCGTGAGTACGGGAAGTTCCAATCGTCACCGCAGATCATGTACTGCGTATGTGGCGCATTCTTCATCACATTATTTACTGCATCCGCATCTTCGTTTTCAATCTCAGCGATCTCTGCACGGATGCTTAACATCGCATCACAGAAACGATCTAGCTCGGCAATACCTTCACTTTCGGTAGGCTCTACCATCACTGTACCTGCAACTGGGAAACTTACTGTCGGTGCGTGGAAACCGTAGTCCATTAATCGCTTCGCAATGTCTGTTACCTCGACACCTGCATCGCGTTTAAACGGACGACAATCCAAGATCATCTCGTGCGCACAACGGCCATTTTCACCCGTGTACAATACATCGAACGAGCCTGCTAGGCGCTCCTTAATATAGTTGGCATTGAGGATCGCATATTTGGTGCTGTCCGTCAACCCTTCGCTACCCAGCATCTTGATGTAGGCATATGAAATCAAGAGGATCAATGCAGAACCCCAAGGTGCTGCTGAGATGCTTGAAATACCATGTTCCCCGCCCATTTCGATCACATCGTGTTTCGGAAGGAACGGTGCAAGGTGCGCGGCACAACAAATTGGCCCCATACCTGGACCACCGCCACCGTGAGGAATGGCAAAGGTCTTGTGCAAGTTCAAGTGACATACGTCGGCACCAATGAGTCCCGGAGAAGTCAATCCTACCTGGGCGTTCATGTTGGCACCGTCCATATATACTTGGCCACCGTGCTCATGAATGACGCTCGTAATTTCCTTGATGCTTGATTCAAACACGCCGTGCGTAGATGGATATGTGATCATCAAAGAGCTCAAGTTATCGCTGTGCTGCTCTGCTTTCGCTCTTAGATCGTCTACATCAATATTTCCGTGCTCGTCACAACCTACAACCACCACCTTCATCCCGGCCATAACCGCTGAAGCTGGATTCGTACCGTGGGCTGACGATGGGATAAGTGCAATGTTTCTGTGGTGGTCGCCGTTCGCATGGTGGTACGCACGAATGACCATGAGACCTGCATACTCGCCTTGGGCTCCAGAGTTTGGCTGCAAAGATGTCGCTGCAAATCCAGTGATCTCAGATAAATCTCTTTCAAGCTCTTCGATGACCTGCATGTACCCTGCCGCTTGTGCAGTTGGGACGAAAGGGTGAAGTCCGTTCCAAGAAGCGTTCGAAAGTGGGATCATTTCTGATGCCGCATTCAACTTCATGGTACAAGAACCCAAAGAAATCATACTGTGGTTCAATGCCAAATCTTTGCGCTCGAGATACTTCAAGTAACGCATCATGTCCGTCTCGCTGCGGTAGCTGTGGAAGACTTCGTTTGTCATGAATGCTGAAGAACGCGCCAAATCACTTGGAATAGCCGTTTCAAGGTCATCCATCGTGATCTCCGCAACCTTCTCAGCCGCCGCAATTACTGCAATGATTTCAGCAACATCCCCATCCGTAGTGGTTTCGTTTAAAGAAACGCCTACGGTCTTTTCGTCGATATAATTAAAGTTAATCTCCGCATCTTCTGCCAATGCTCTCAATGAGACAGCATCGCTGTTGTTCAAGCCTATCTTAAGGGTATCAAAGAAATGTGTATTGCTTTGAGTGAGTCCCATCCCTTTCACTGCAGCATTCAATGTTGCTGTCTTAAGATGAATGGCCTCTGCGATGTCCATCAATCCTTCCGGACCGTGATACACACCATATGCTCCTGCCATTACCGCAAGCAATACCTGCGCAGTACAGATGTTTGATGTCGCTTTATCACGCTTAATGTGTTGCTCACGAGTTTGCAATGCCATACGTAAGGCAGGATTGCCGTCGGTATCAATAGTTCGACCAATGATACGGCCTGGGATATGACGCTTGTAGCTCTCTTTGGTTGCGAAATATGCAGCGTGAGGACCACCGTATCCCAGTGGAATACCGAAACGCTGAGTGGTACCAACAACGGCATCTGCACCCCATTCTCCTGGGGGCGTGAGTAGTGTCAATGACAACAAATCTGCCGCCACCACAAGCTGTACACCTGCATCATTACATCCAGCTGCAAAAGTGCGGTAATCCTCTACCGAACCGTCTGCATTCGGGTACTGAACCATGGCACCGAAGAAATCTTCCGTAGGTTCAAATGTTTTATAATCACCGAAAACCAACTCTACCCCGATAGGTTCGGTTCTCGTTTTAAGAAGAGAAATGCTTTGTGGGAACGTGTTGTTGTCCACAAAGAACTTATTGGCACCGGCTTTTTTCTTCGCACGGGGCATTGCTCCGTAGAACATGCTCATCGCTTCAGCAACAGCTGTTGCTTCGTCAAGAAGTGACGCATTTGCCAACTCCATGCCTGTTAGATCCACCACCATCGTTTGATAGTTCATCAAGGCTTCCAAACGACCTTGAGCAATCTCAGCTTGGTACGGCGTGTAGGCAGTATACCACCCTGGATTCTCCAAAATATTTCTTTGGATTACTCCTGGCAAAACCGTCGGATGGTACCCCATACCGATGTAGGTCTTGAACACTGAATTCATTTCACCCAACGCTGTAATGTGGGCACCAAATTCAGCTTCGGTCATTGCTTCACTTAAATCTAAATCCTTCTCTGCTCGAATGGCAGCAGGTACCGTTTGGTCGATTAGCGTATCGATAGAATCCACACCGATGGCAGACAACATTTGATCAACGTCTACAGCTTTCGGTCCTATGTGGCGGTAGGCAAAAGAATTGCGCTTCATACAAGGGTTGATTTTAATACTACAAAAGTACTATATACATAGGTTACATAACGTATTTTTAACACCTAAGAATGGAAAGAAGTTTCAACGGTTTTATAAACAATTTTGCAGGTTTCCTGCGGGTATTTGTCTATGCCAATTTTTGGGTGGCAGGTGCGGTCTATGCATTGACTAAAACCACTGAAATTCTCATTGATGCTCAACACGACAGTCTTGCGGTACTGAATGCTGCCGGAACCCTTGTCGTCTATGGGTTTGCACGCTATTTCGAAGGGCCTTCTCAGGCGGACCAGACCTCAAAAATTACCGCTTGGAGAAAGAGTATGCCGAACCTCACCAAGCTTAGTATTGTTGGCGGTGCGGCCTTCGCCTGTATCGAACTCGCTCGCATTGGTTCCGTAGGATTGTTTTTGCACTACGTAATTGGCGCCGCTGTGGCACTCCTTTACCCACTACCCTGGATCATGAGAAACAAAGGCGGCGGATTGCGCTCGGTTCCCGGGTTAAAGCTCATCGTGATTTCCTTCGTTTGGGCATTCACTACAGGATTCTTGCCCGCTATATGGAACGGCGAACCGGGGACCTGGTGGCTCATTGAGCGCTTCTTTTGGACCATGGCACTGACCATTCCTTTCGATGTAAGAGATGTGAAACTCGATGCAAAAAGCATCAAAACATTGCCACATCTTCTAGGCCCTAGAAACAGCATTTACCTCGCTCACACTGCACTTTGGATAAGCTTCGCCGTCCTTGTTTTGACTTTTGGGCTTCCCCTTTTGCCTACCTTTCTGCTCTACTCATTTTTTGCAGTGACCATCATTGTAGCCCGTGCAGAACTCGGAGATCTTTACTACAGTTTTCTTCTTGAAGGTCTGCCTTGGCTGCTGTTGGGCTTAGTACTGCTTTTGCCCTACCTTTAAGGCACCCATAATATAACCATGAACGTACTCAGTAAAGCACACGCACAGGAACTCGATGCCAATGATTCATTGGCCCACTTCCGCAACGAATTTCACCTCCCCGTGATCGACGGTAAGCAAACGCTCTACTTCACGGGCAACAGCTTGGGGCTGATGCCAAAATTGGCCGAAAAATACCTCGATGAAGAGCTTGAAGATTGGAAAAATTGGGGCGTAGAAGGGCATTTTCACGCCCGCCGCCCATGGATGCCGTACCATGAATTCTTTTCCGAAAGCCTATCAAAACTTGTGGGGGCTAAACCTGAAGAGGTCGTGGTCATGGGATCGTTGACCAATAACCTGCATTTATTAATGGTGAGCTTCTTTCGACCGGAAGGAAAGCGCACGAAGATTTTGTGCGAGGCTAAAGCTTTCCCGTCGGACCAATACGCCTTGGCTTCTCAACTGCGCTTTCATGGATTAGACCCAGAAGAACACCTGATTGAGGTGGGACCGCGCGAGGGTGAACACCATATCCAAAAAGAAGACTTCATGGCTGCCATTGATGCTCATGGGGACGAAATCGCCATGATGATGATCGGCGGGGTAAATTACTACACCGGTCAAGTAATGGACATGGAACACCTCACTGCCTACGCACAAAAAAAAGGCATTACGGTCGGTTGGGATTTAGCGCACGGCGCAGGAAATATCGACATCAAATTGCACGATTGGAATGTAGATTTTGCTGCATGGTGCCACTACAAATACATCAACTCAGGTCCTGGCGCAACGGCCGGGTACTTTGTGCACGAACGCCACCACGGCAAGTCCGATATCCCTCGTTTCGAAGGATGGTGGGGACACGATAAGGAAACACGATTCGAAATGCCGGAGACCTTTAAGCCTATACCAACGGCAGAAGCATGGCAACTTTCGAACGTACCGGTGATGGCTATGGCACCGCTTCGTGCGAGCCTCGATTTATTCGATAAGGCAGGAGTAGAAAACCTGCGTGCAAAGAGCAGAAATCTGACGACTTACTTGCAGGAAGTACTGGAGTTTGTGGCAGAAGAATCGGGCAGTAATTTTGAAATTATTACTCCACTTCAGGGGCGCGGCGCACAAATCTCATTGCTGGTTCACGGCTACGGAAGACCGCTGTTTGATTATTTGATGGAGCACGGTGTTATTGCCGATTGGCGCGAACCCAATGTCATTCGCATGGCGCCTGTGCCGCTCTACAATAACTTCGAGGATATTCGAGCCTTCGGTGAAATCTTGTTGAACTACCTCAAAGCACAGCAAGCATGAAAAAAGTAATTATCGTCGGTGCCGGATTGGCAGGATCGTACATGGCCTATGCCATGGGTAAAAAAGGCTATAAGGTTCAGGTTTTCGAAAAACGACCGGACCCACGTAAATCGACCTACGGCTCCGGAAGATCTATCAACCTTGTAGTTAGTCATAGGGGCTGGACAGCATTGGCCTATGTCGGAATAGAAGAAGAAATTCGCAAGATTGTGGTACCGGCATACGGCCGTCAAATCCACGACCTTGAGGGCAACGAGAGCTACTTTGCCTACAACATTGACAACAAAGCCATACACAGCATCAGCCGTGGCAAGTTCAATAAAACGTTAGTAGAATTGGCCGAAGCGCTGCCGAATGTAACGATCACCTTTGATGCCTTCTGTGAACATGTAGACTTCAATGCGGGGACCGTTCACATGAAGCAAGGCGAGCAGCTCAATGCCTATTCAGC
>CATAPZ010000266.1:0-2516 GCA_949486955.1 Cryomorphaceae bacterium
AAACTCTTATCTCCTTTATATAATCGAATTTTTTCATTTCTGTTTTACCTTCTAATAGCTTTAACAGTAAGCTTATATAATCATCTATATAAATTAGTTTGACCTCATTATCAGTGATGATTTTTGGTGATTGATTGTTTAGTAATTGATGTGAAAAAGTAGCTATAAATGAATTGTAAAAGGGTTTACAAAAAGGGCCAAAAACGTTTGGGGTTAGAGAGGAATAAAAAGTGAATCCTGATTTTTTAGAAAGCCTATCAAAATCTTCTCTAGCCTTTTTTTTAGCTTTACCATAAAGGGAATCTGAATTTTCTTGGAGTGAAGATGAAAAATATAATTTCCCTTTAAAATTTATTTTTTCTAAATATTTTACTAGCGAACTATTAATTTCAATGTTAGAACTAAAAACTTGCTTGTCAGTTTCAGCTCTATTGACTCCAGCAAAGTGATAAATAAAATCATCATTTTTAATTTTGTTATTAAAATTCTCTGAACTGAAATCTTCTCTATTTAAAAGTAAAATATTATAATTTGGATAGTGAAGTATTAAATTCCTTATTAGATAACCCCCAATAAATCCAGTATGTCCTGAAATTACGATTCTCACATTAGTATATTAAAGACCTAAATCTTGTCGAACTTCGGGAAGCTTTAGTAATAATTCTTTCATTTGAGCAACATCCAATCTATTTGTGTTGTCGGAGTTGTATTCTTCTTTACTAGTTGAAATACCCCCTTTTGAAAAGTATTTATCGTAATTAAGGTCTCTGTTGTCAGCTGATACTCTATAATAATCTCCAAGATCTTCACTTTTAGCCATCTCCTCCTTTGTAACAAGAGTCTCGTACATTTTCTCTCCATGACGGATTCCAATATTTTTTATCTCAGATTTTGAATTGTAAAGAGAGATAAGGGCCTCTGATAAAACTTGAATAGTTGCTGCTGGAGATTTTTGGATAAATAAGTCTCCATTAGAAACATTTTCAAAAGCAAATTGAACAAGATCAACTGCATCGTCTAAGGTCATCATAAACCGAGTCATTTGAGGGTTAGTGATGGTAAGTGGTTTATTGTTTTTTATTTGCTCTATAAATAAGGGTATTACTGAACCTCTTGAAGCCATTACATTTCCATAACGTGTCCCACAAAAAACAGATTTTTTTGGATCTAAGTTTCTTGCAGCAGCCATCATCGTTTTTTCCATTAGAGCCTTTGTCATTCCCATAGCATTTATCGGATAAGCTGCTTTATCTGTACTTAATACCACTGCCTTTTTAACTCCAAACTCTTCGGCCGCTGAGAGCACATTATTAGTTCCTAAAATATTTGTTTTTACAGCTTCTATTGGAAAAAATTCACATGAAGGCACTTGTTTAAGAGCTGCAGCATGAAAAATGTAATCAACGCCCTTGACTACTTTTGAAACAGATTCTTTGTCCCTAACGTCTCCGATATAAAATTTAACCTTATCTGAATTTAACTTCTTTCTTAGGTCATCTTGCTTTTTTTCGTCCCTTGAGAAAATTCTTATTTCAGAATAAATATCTTTTTGGATGGTTCCTTTTAAAAAAGCGTTTCCAAAGGAGCCGGTGCCACCTGTTATTAATAGAATATTATTCATTTGTTATTTCGTTTTTTATTAATTCTGATAGTGACTTGAGTCCTTTTTCTGAACTAAAATACTTCTTTGCTACTTTATATCCATTTATGGATAATTTTAATTTTAAATTCTCATCCAAAATTAATTTTTCTATTGCTATGGTTAATTCTTCAGTACTTTTAGGGTTTATTAATAAGGCGCTGTGATTATCTTTTAAATAATTTGGAATCATCCCAACATTAGTTGTTATCGAAGCTAAACCGCAAGAAAGAGCTTCTATTAAAGCATTAGGCATTCCCTCTGACCAAGAAGGCAAAACAAATACATCAGCGGATTTATAATATTCAGTTAGTTGGTTATTTGGTTTCCAACCTTCAAAGTTAACATAGTCTTCAAGTTTATTTTTAGAAATAAAATCTTTTGCTGATTTCATTAATTTTCCATTTCCAATAAAAGTGAAAAATAAAGAATGCTTTTTATCTTTGAGTATTTTAATGGAATTAAGTATCTCTAAAACACCTTTTTCTTTTTCAAGCCAGCCAACAAATAGAAAAGAAACTACATCAGATTGACTTTCGTTTTTTCTATTTCCTCCAATTGAAAGTAATTTTTCAGTTGCAGTCCAATTGTGTAATACCTTTATTCTTTTTTCGGATATATGTAGTTTTTGTGATGCAAAAAGTTTCCAATTTTCCCCTTGTGCTAGAAATATTGCTTCAGCAAATAAATATTTTATAATTCTTTTAAAAAATGGAAAGTTTTCTATTTGATAAATTAAATTTCCTGCTCTTGGAAAAATTAAGGGTTGTGCGCCTGAAATTTTTGATATCAAAACCATTATACCTTTTTCCAAAGCACTAAATCCATCTGAACAAAAAATAAGAGTCACTTTAGGATTATGTGTAAATATTTTAAA
>CATAPZ010000267.1:0-1640 GCA_949486955.1 Cryomorphaceae bacterium
AAATCACTTGAGTGATACAAGCTCCACGTACTAAAAGTCAAAGTAATAGTATCGTTTCCAGGAGGGTCTATGATAACATAACCGTTGTTGTTGGAAGTGTAATTCCCATTAATCCCACCTCCGTCAACTAAAATCCCAGAACATTCTGTCGTGGTATCCGTTGAGCCATCGATAGGCATTGGAACAATCGTTGTCTGGCTGAAAAGGCCAAAGGGCAATAGCATTGCCCACAAAAAGCGTAAGCGCATTAGATACTCTGTTTGTTTGCACCAAAGATACATTCAAAAGCAGCTTCACAATTATAAAATGAGCGAACGAATTTGAATGTGTGAAACAATACACAAACGCAGCGTGGCTTTGGATTATGCACCCTATTTTTACCACTTGAATAAAACAGTCATCTTTCCATGATTCAAACGGATCTTCTTATCATCGGCGCAGGACCCACGGGCTTGTTTACAGTCTTTGAAGCAGGGCTTTTGAAAATGAAGTGTCACCTGATTGATTCGCTACCACAACCGGGAGGTCAGCTTACTGAGATTTACCCGAAAAAACCTATTTACGACATCCCTGGATTCCCAACCATAGATGCGGGTGAATTAGTCGATAATCTGATGGAGCAAATCAAACCGTTTAACGCAGGTTTTACCTTGGGCGAGAGCGCTGTTACTATCGATAAAGACGATGAGGGCCAATTCATCGTGACCACAGACAAGGGTACCAAGCATCGTGCTCCTTCTGTTGCCATCGCAGGCGGACTAGGTGTATTTACGCCACGTAAGCCACCCATTGCCAACATCACAGATTTCGAAGACAAAGGCATAAAATACATCATTAAGGACCCAGAGGTGTATCGCGGAAAAAAGGTGGTGATTTCAGGTGGTGGTGATAGCGCCTTGGACTGGACCATCTTCTTGGCTGAAATTGCTGAGGAAGTGAGTTTGGTGCACCGCAGAACTTCATTTAGAGGACACTTGGACAGCGTAGATAAAGTCATGGCTCTTGCTGAAGCAGGCAAGGTGAACCTCATCACTAACGCGGAGGTCAAAGAAGTAGCAGGTGTTGAAACGCTAGAATCTGTAACTATCCATTCTAAAGACGGTAGTAAAACCCTCGTTGAATGTACCGACTGGTTGCCACTCTTCGGTCTTACCCCTACCCTTGGGCCTATCGGAGATTGGGGGTTGGAAATTGAGAAAAACTCTATTGTGGTGGATAACGCCACGGATTACAGCACAAACATTGAAGGCATCTACGCCATAGGCGACGTCAATACCTATCCTGGTAAGCTGAAGCTTATCCTGTGTGGATTCCACGAGGGAACCATCATGGTTCAAAGCGCCTTCAAGCGTGCCTATCCAGATAAAAAACTATCGTTCAAATACACTACCGTGATGGGCGGTGTAGGCAGCCTAGAATAAGATGAGTGTAGATATCAACATCGTTGTTGTTGACCGCGAAGGCCAAAGGCATGAACTCGTTGCTCCAACGGACATGAACATGAACCTCATGGAGGTTTGTAAATCGTACGAATTGCCCGTAAAAGGTACTTGCGGGGGGATGGCCATGTGTGCCTCTTGCCATTGCTACGTGAAAAGCGATCATGAACTCAAAGAACCTTCGGACGACGAAGAGGACAT
>CATAPZ010000268.1:0-2419 GCA_949486955.1 Cryomorphaceae bacterium
AGCCCAAAACCTTCACAAAAATGGGATCCTTGCCAAAAGCACAGCCCCTGCCCCAGACATCAGCGCCAGCGCTCTGGAAGCTGGTAATAAGGCTGTATGCGCGATAGCAGAAGCCGTTGATTTACATGGCATATTAGCGATGGAAGCCTTTATCGAGGCAAATGATACGCTGATATTTAACGAGATCGCGCCGCGCCCGCATAATTCCTTTCACTGGACCATAGAGGGCTGTGTGACCAGCCAGTTCCGGCAATTAGTACGAATCATTACTGGTCTTGGTGCCGGCGATACTACCGCCAGAGGTCAATATGTGATGGAAAATCTGCTTGGCGAGGATTTACATCACCTGGAGAGCATTTATGCAGATGGGACAAAATCCGTACATCTCTATGGCAAGACCGAAGCTAGAAAGGGCCGGAAAATGGGGCATGTGACGTATCAGGTCTAATTATTTGCCAAGTGTTTTCAAATCATAAGGTGTGTCGCGGTACAAATCATTAATCCAGTTTGCCATCAATAAATACGCAAAAGGACGCCATCTATTTATTGGCTTTTTTGAGGGATCATCTTGCGGGAAATAATGGGCAGGAAGCGCGGTCTCCAGCCCTTCTGATGCGTCCCGGTGATATTCATCTGCCAGCGTATGGGCATCATATTCCAAATGATTCAGAACATATAAATCCCCTGTTTGCGGACAGCGTGCCATGCCGATACCCGCCTCCTCAGACCTGGCCAGTACCTCTAGCCCGGCTTTGGCCATTTCATCCCCGTCATTATAGGTATAGCGCGATACCGGCATTGGAAAAATATCGGTAAAACCTTGCATCAAACGGCCTGAAGATAGCGCTAGCTGATGGTCAAATACGCCAAACAGCTTATCTGACATCTGGTATTTTTCAAGGCCATGAAACTGTTTCATCAGCACCTGCGCCCCCCAGCAAATACCCAAACGCCGGAAACAATGGGTTATCGACCATTCCAGTATTTCCTGTAATTCAGGCCAATATTGCACCGCGTCAAAAGGCAAGTTTTCCACAGGCGCACCAGTGACAATCAATGCATCAAAATAGTCATCACGCACCTCATCAAGCTGGAGATAAAATCGGCGCAAGTGAGCAGGTTCGGTGTTGCGCGGCGTATAGCTGGCTGTTGTCATTAACAGCATATCAATCTGCAGCGGGCTATTGCCAAACAGACGCGCAAATTGGATTTCGGTATCTTTTTTCTTTGGCATCAAATTCAACAGCAACAGGCGTAGCGGGCGAATATCCTGACGCTGAGCAGCATTTTCAGCGATGAGATCAACACCCTCTTTCGCAAGAATTTCTAGCGCAGGCAAGTTATCTGGCACCTTAATTGGCATAGTTTTTTCCCGCTTTCCTTAATGATAGTGAATATTCATCAAAGAAATAACATAACAAAGCTGAGTTGTCAGAGGCGAAATCAGCGCTGGCGCGATTTACGCTGCCACATCCTATTTTCCAAGCCCTTCCTGCCAGCGCCAGCCATCGCGGCACATCTGTTCTAGGGTTTTTTCAGCCGTCCATCCTAATTTTGCCTGCGCCCTGGCCGGATCTGCATAACAGGACGCAATATCACCAGCGCGCCTCTCCTTTATCTGATACTGAACGCTTTGGCCTGTTGCAGCTTCAAATGTGGCCACCACCTCGGCAACTGAATAGCCCCTGCCCGTACCCAGATTAAATATCTCAACACCGCTGTTATGTTCAGCAAAATGCAGGGCAGCGATATGTCCCTCCACAAGGTCAGTGATATGAATATAATCGCGCACCCCGGTACCATCTGGCGTATCATAATCATCACCATAGATATTCAGGTGCGAGCGGATGCCTGCCGCGACTTGCGTGATAAATGGGAAAAGATTGTCTGGCCACCCCTTTGGATTCTCGCCAATCTGTCCAGAGCTATGCGCCCCAACCGGGTTAAAATAGCGCAATAGAACCGCTGATTTGTCCGTTGCCGCACCCACCCATTTGCTAATCTCTTTTTCAGCTTCCAGCTTAGAGTGTCCATAAGGATTAAAGGGGGCAGTTTTATGCTCTTCAGGGATCGGTAGATGGTCTGGCGTGCCATAAACTGTCGCAGAAGAAGAAAAAATAATATGCTTGCATCCGCATCTATTCATCGCGGTTAGCAAGTTTGATGTGCCGCCAACATTCTGCTTATGATAAAAATCTGGGCGTTCAACAGATTCCGCCACAGATTTTTTGCCCGCGAGATGAAGCACCTTATCCGGCTTAAACGTTACTAGAATTTCGGTCAATTTCGGCAAATCAGTTACATCTGCCTGATGTGCCCTGCATTGCTGGCCAGCCAGCTGCCTCACCCTGTCCAACACCTCAGCAGAGCTGTTTGAATAATTGTCGATGATTTCGACTTGATGGCCAGCCTCTAGCAA
>CATAPZ010000269.1:0-3166 GCA_949486955.1 Cryomorphaceae bacterium
AGCCGCAGAATCATTAAGAACAAGGCCAAAGTGAAGATGTCTTAAGTGAAGTTAGAAGCACAACATATCGTAAAAAAATACCGCTCGCGCACCGTGGTTAACGACGTGAGTTTTGAGGTAAATCAAGGCGAGATTGTAGGATTGCTTGGTCCAAATGGAGCAGGGAAGACCACGAGTTTCTACACGGTGGTTGGACTCATCCGACCGTTTAGCGGTCAAATCTTGCTCGACGGTACGCCCATCCAAAAGCTACCGATGTACAAGCGAGCACAGATGGGAATTGGCTATCTGGCTCAGGAGGCATCGGTATTCCGCAAACTCAGCATAGAAGATAATATCCTAGGTGTTTTGGAAATGGCGGGCTTGAGCGCGCAAGAGCGCAACGAGCGTCTTGAAGAGTTGCTCGATGAGTTCGGGTTGCAGCACATCCGCAAAACTCGAGGAGATTTACTCAGTGGCGGGGAACGCCGACGCACGGAAATCGCACGTGCCTTGGCGACCAAGCCAAAGTTCATCTTGTTGGATGAGCCGTTTGCTGGGGTAGACCCAATCGCCGTTGAAGACATTCAGATGATTGTAGCCAACTTGAAGAAGAAAAACATTGGTATTCTCATCACCGACCACAATGTTCAAGAGACTTTGGCCATCACGGATCGTACGTATTTGATGTTCGAGGGCCGTATTCTAAAAAGTGGTACCGCAGAAGAATTGGCTGCGGATGAGCAGGTAAGACGCGTTTACCTCGGTCAGAACTTCGAGCTCAGAGCACGTAAGTAATCTTTTACCCTTTTCAGTAGTGGCGGCTTCGGTGTTCGAGGTGCGCGCCCTTCATATTCTTTCAGGATTTCGGCAAAACGTGCCAAAGCCTGATCGTAAAGCGGCAGGTCGTATTTGTTCATGCTTTCCCAAACCGCCTTGGCGGCAACTTCCTTTTTCTTACCGCCGCTGTTATGATGCTCAACAAGGGTATTCTTCCACCCAAATTGATCGCCAAAGTAGGCGATGGATGCTGCATAGTGTTCGGTGAATCCAACAGCGTCCAATCGGTCAAAATTGGTCAAAGCTTTTTCAAGTACATCTTTGTCCTTAAGGAACTCCTTTTGGTTCAAATAGCCACTCATAAATGCCGTCTGACGATTATTGCTCTGCACCAACTGGGTAAAGTCTTCAGGACTTTCAATCCCTTCCATGAGCTGTGCATGCTTATCGTTCATGCGCTTGCTGTAGTGGTTGTAGTGACTGATCGAACGCGCTATGGGTTCACGGAATAGCGTTACTACTGTGGCATTTGATTCGGCAATTACGGGACGTAAAGGGAAATGGCCGTAGATACATTTGACCTTAGGGTCATTTAGGGCGGATGCGAGCTGCTCGTCCAAATCCTTATGGCTGTAAATGGCCCTACGCTCGGTTTCCTTGTAGTTGCTTTCCAACAATAATCGCAAGGATGTCCCGGCAGTTTTTGGGATGTGGATAAAAACGAGTTTCTTTGGGTTACGCATCGGAGCCGAAAATACATGTTTCTACCCAAAATAAAGCAACCCGTTTTCATACTTGGTATGCACCGCAGTGGGACCACTATGGTGACTCGCGCCTTGGGAGCGGCTGGCGTTCATGTAGGAACCATTCTCGATCATAACTCTGAAGCACTTTATGGCATAGATATTAATGACCGCATCCTGGAAACTGCCGGTGGAAACTGGTGGTCGCCGCCTGGACTTGAATCGGTTTTAGGTGCTGCTTCCAGTTTTCAGCCAGAACTTACCGACCTAAACATTTACGGTACGCATCTGAAACATCCTTCAGGCCGCCGCCTTTCATTAGCTCTAGCACATAGCGGACCGTGGGCGGTAAAGGACCCTCGGTTATGCTTCACCCTACCTTGGTGGCTTGCTCGCTTTCCGAAGGCGAAGGTTATCTGGGTACTCCGCGATGAAGAGGAGATCGTTCAAAGCCTGCTTCGACGCCAGCGCGTGGAAGGGGAAGCTTTTAGTGATCTTACTGAAGAAACTGCTCGCGAGCTTGTGCGTGCTTATAACGAAGCGGCTACCACAAACATCAAGAACACTGGAGTAGAAGTACGCATGGTGCAGTATAAAGATTTGGTCAGCCCGGATATCGATACTCAACGTAAGAGTTGGTTCTCCCTTTACCAGTTCTGTAAGGTCCGTCCAGGTAAGATGGAAGGCTTCGCAAGGCGAAGTCCAAAATCGGCCGCAGAGACTCCGTCAAAACCTTTAGCAGCATTGCCTACAGATGGTCCTTTGGTGAGCGTCATCGTACCTAATTACAACCATGCTGTTTTCTTGGATCAGCGATTGGAAAGCATTGCGTCACAGTCCTACACGAATATTGAGGTGTTATTGATGGACGATTGCAGTCCAGACGATAGCCGCACGGTCCTTGAAAAATGGGCAGCAAAAGACTCGAGGATGACCACGTTGTTCAATGGAGAAAACTCTGGCAGTCCTTTCGCCCAATGGGCCAAGGGAGCCGAGTGGGCCAAGGGGAAATACCTGTGGATTGCGGAAAGCGACGATTATTGTGATACAGATATGCTCGCGCTTCACGTACAAAGCATGGAGGCCAATGAAAATGCTGTAATAGCCTACAGTCACAGCCATCTCGTTGATGAGAATGGCCAATTCTTGCGCGATTTTAAAGACGATTATGCTTTCATCTTCGGCGATACCGCCAAATGGGCCAAAGATTTCACCGTTGAAGGGAAAATTGAGGTGGCCAAACACATGGTCTTTTCCAACACCATCCCAAATGCTAGTGGGATTTTAATGCGAAAAGAAGCCTTTAATAAGGTCGGTGCTCCTGCAACCCATTGGAGATTAAACGGGGATTGGCTCTTTTACGCCAAACTCTTGCAACACGGCGATCTCGTCTTTCATGCACGGCCGCGAAACAAATTCCGCTTTCATTCCCAAACCCAGCGCAGCCGCGCCATCAGCTCCTACAATGCTTTTGATGAACTGTTAGAAATGTACACGATCTTCGAAAAGGAAAGCTTTGCACCACTCGAAACCATCAATGCCGCCCGTGGTCAAGTGGCGATGTGGTGGGCAGCCAATGTATTCTCCATGGACCGCAGCGCTGAGGTTTGGCGCAACAACCGTAGATTGTATAAGGCATTTAAGAAGTATAAAAAAGGATTAGG
>CATAPZ010000270.1:0-5991 GCA_949486955.1 Cryomorphaceae bacterium
CCGAGCATGAGGAATCGAGTAATCAATGTGCTCACTGCGGCACCAATCAACCCCAATTCTGGGAACGGACCCCAACCCGTAATAAGAGGGTAGTTTAAAAGTACATTTAGGAAGTTGGCGGCCAAGCTCACACGCATAGCGGCTTTGGTATCGCTCAGGCCTTCGGCAAATTGCTTGAAGGCGAAGAAGCTCATCATGGGTACAATGGAAAATCCGACCACATGAATGTAGGGTAGGGCTTCCGAAACTACACGTTCGTCCTGGCCAAGCAAGTGTGCTCCTTCAGCGAAGAGGGCGATAAGGCCATAAATTATTAGGCCTAGGATACTGTTGAGTACGAGACCGTTTTTAAAATATTTCGTGGCTTTAGCAGGGTTTTCTTCACCGTCAGCCCCGGCGATTAATGGAGTAAGTCCATAGGCCACGCCGATGGCAAATACCATAGGAATGATAAGCACCGATACGGCAAGACTAATGGCTGCAAGTGGAATGGTTCCGAGGAACTTTCCGACCATGATAGAATCGGCCACGCTTACCATGATTTGCCCAAGCTGTCCTATGACAACCGGGTAGGCAAGGTTAAGGCTAATTTTATACTGCTGACTGTATGTACCCCAGCGGTAGACCATTAGAGGTTGTAGCGGTCGACTTCGCGTTGGTAGAAATCCTCAGCTTCACTGATGAGGCCTTCAAGCGTTTTTGTTAGATCACCTTCGTTTTCGTCGCTGATGTCGTCCAACCACTTCACTTCATCATTCTCTAAGTTGAGGATGAATGCTGGAAATTCAGTGTGTACGATGAAAATAGCATCAGGGCTATCGGTGTTATCTGCTACGAGGAATTTTGGGAAACTCATGTGCTTCTTTATTTGAAGCAAAAGTACGCTTATTTCCTCGCGAATTTATCTACGCACGATTTACTGATCGGATTTCCGCTCAAAATGTGGAGACGCTCCATCACGTTACGGAATTCACGGATGTTTCCGCTCCAATCGTAGTCTTGTAAAGCGGCAATGGCTTGTGCATCAATTTCTTTTGGAGCAGTGCCGTATTCTTCGCCAATGGCCTTCAAGAAGTGGTCGGCAAGCAGCGGAATATCATCACGACGGGCATTGAGTCCAGGAACTTCCATGACTATGACGCCCAATCTGTGGTACAGATCTTCACGGAACTTGCCGTCGTCAATCATCTTGCGCAGGTCCTTGTTGGTCGCTGCCAATACCCGAACGTCCACCTTGATACTTTTATCGCCACCGACCGGGGTGATTTTATGTTCTTGCAGTGCACGAAGTACTTTGGCCTGAGCGCTGAGGCTCATATCTCCGATCTCGTCCAAAAACAAGGTTCCACCGTTGGCCAACTCAAATTTCCCTTTACGGTCTTTCTGCGCTCCGGTAAAAGCTCCTTTTTTATGTCCAAAGAGCTCACTTTCTATTAATTCTGCAGGGATGGCTGCACAATTCACTTCAATCATTGCATTCTTACTGCGCTGACTCTGCTCGTGAATTTGGTGGGCCACTAGTTCTTTCCCCGAACCGTTAGGACCGGTAATAAGAACGCGGGCTTCTGACGGGGCTACTTTTTCAATGATGTCGCGCAGCTCCTGCATACCGACACTTTCACCAACCATCTTGTATTTCTTGCTAACGCGCTTTTTCAGAGTTTTAACTTCGCTGACCAATTCTTTTTGCGTTAATGCATTCCTTACTGTACTCAACAATCGGTTGAGATCGGGAGGTTTAGGCAGGTAATCGTATGCACCTTTTTTCAAGCAATCTACTGCAGTGTTTATATCGCCGTGTCCAGAAATCATAATGACGGGAACGTCTGGATTGACGCTCATCATATGCTCCAGTACTTCCACCCCGTCCTTGTGGGGCATCTTGATATCACAGAAGACCAAATCCCAATTCCCTTCTCCGAAAGTCTCAATAGCCATTTTGCCGTCCTCCGCTTCATGGATAGAGTGGCTGGCGTCCTCCTCGAGAAGAATTTTCTTTAGTACCCTACGAATGGCTACTTCGTCTTCAATCAATAGTATTTTGCTCATAGTAATTCTTTAAACGGCCCCGTTATCCCTTTCGCTTTCTTCGTCTGGCATAATCTCTCCTGCACCAACTATGCCATTCCCAAATTGAGTAACGCGTTCAGGACCTTTCCAAACGGTACGCTGCGGGAATGGGATGATGATCTGGTTTTTGAAGAACTCTTTATCAATAGCGAATCGCAGGTCGCTTTTAATTTTTTCTACGAAGAAGAGGTCTTTAGTATAAAAGTTCAATTCAAAAATCAACGCACTATCGCCGAAGTCTTTCAGCAGTACCAAGGGTTCTTCTTTATCGTCGGCCTGTGGGTGGGTGGCCGCAATGTCGTACAAGATCTTCGCTACTTGATCTGTGTCGCTCCCAAAGGCCACGCTAACAGTAAGTGAAAAACGGGTCGTCTCCTCGCTGTGGGTGAGGTTGATGACGGTTTCGTTGGTCAATTTTGAATTGGGTACAATAATTAAAATATCATCGCGAGTACGAACGGTTGTGGTGCGTAACCCAACTGCTTCAACTTTTCCAATTTGATTTTCCAATTGGATAATATCGCCTACACTTAAGGTGCGCTCCACTAGTATAATGACCCCCGAACTGAGATCCTTGAAGGCATCTTGTAGACCCAGACCCAAACCAACAAAAAGTGCTGTTGATGCGGCTAGTAATGCGGTGACTTTCACTCCAACAGTCTCCAGGGCAACCACAATAACTACTGTGTAGATGATGTATTTAGAAATCTGCAGGATGGTATATCGTCTTCCTTCATCGTAATGCTCGCCAGCTTTGCTGCGCATGATGATGCGGTTTAGTAGCCAAAATCCATAACGGGCCGAAGCGAGAAGCAACAACACCTGAAGCAGACTTTTTACAGAAAGTCTGAAAAAATCGGTCGCCCAAATTCTATAACTTAAGAATTCAGTGAACCATTGCTGGATATTTTCTAGTACTTCAACCATTTATACAACTCTTTCCAGGTTACCTTTTTACCGTACATCAATATACCTACTCTGTAGATCTTTCCGGCAAGCGCTACAACACCAAAAAATGTTGCTACCAATAAGGACGCACTTAAAGCCATTTGCCATATCGGCACTCCGAATGGTAGGCGTATCATCATCGAGATGGGTGAGGTCAGCGGAATCATACTCATCCAAAAGGCTATAGGTCCGTTTGGATCTTGCACAATATTCGTTGCGGTAGTAATGGCGATGATCATTGGAGCAGTTACAGGCAGCATGAACTGTTGGCTATCCGCTTCTTGATCGATAGCCGAGCCTAATGCTGCAAAAAGTGCGCTGTAGAGGAAGTAACCACCGAAGAAATAGAACACAAAACCACTCAAAACAACGGGGAAGTTGATGCTGTTAATCATGGCGAAGATATTTCCTTGATCGACCTGACTAAGATCTGGTGCATCAGGCCCCATTGGGACTTGCTGAGCGAAAATTTCTGGGTAGATGAAGGTGCTTACGACGGTATAGATGGTACCCGAAAGGATGACCCAGATAAGGAATTGGACCACACCTACTAAACCGATACCAAGGATTTTACCCATCATCAGTTGGCGAGGACGCACGCTTGAGATAATCACTTCCACAATGCGGCTGGTTTTCTCCTCAATTACTCCGCGCATCACCTGAACCGCATAGAAGAAAATGAAGAAGTAAATCAAAATACCGGCGATGTATCCCAGTCCCATCTTTAATGGAGTAGCACTGGTTTCCTCATTGCCTTCCTCTTCGCCCAAGGTGAAGCTCTTTACACTCACCTGCGTTTTGGTTTGTGTGACCACTTCAGGATCCACGCCCTGTTGAATGAGTTTTTGGTTGTTGATCTTTTCCTCTAGCTGGCGTTCAATAAAGCGTTGAAGGTCGATGCCAATATCTTCCTTGCCGTAGAGCAGTATGTTTTTCTTGATAAAATCTGGGTCCCAGCCGTTTCCTGCTGGGATATACAAGAGTGCATCCTTATCACTTTCTCTAAGGAATTGCTTGGCCAATTCTAAATCGAATTCGCTCGGATTCAAATATTCCAGTGCAAATTGCGCAGTACCTTCTTCGGGCAATAGGATGGAAGGTTCGTCCAATACAAGGATCGTCTTGTCCTCCTCAGGCATCGATGCCAAAAGTCCAGGCGCGATCATAACGGCTGCCAGCAATACGGGCGCCAGCAACGTCATTAAGAGGAAGGTCTTTTTGCGTACTCGAGTCAAAAACTCACGCTGTATAATCAGTAGGATAGGGCTGTTCATGAGTCTTTAGGTTTAGGTCCGTTTTGAACGATGTCAATAAAAACGTCGCTTACGCTCGGCAGCACTTCTTCGAATCCTAGAAGCTCATTGCTGCTGGCCAACTCTTGAATGATGCCGCTTGGGTACTGGTCCGATTTAATAGTTGTCGTGTAACCTGTGTGTTGGTGGTCGCGAGATAAAACATTCAAACCTGCGAACGTCTGTTCAGTTTTAGTAGTGAAGGCATAGGTGCCGTTCATATAATGCCTCCGGATATCAAGCAACGGTCCTTCAACCATGACTTCGCCTTGGTTGATCAGTCCGATATAATCACATATTTCTTCCACACTTTCCATACGGTGGGTAGAGAATATCACTGTGGCGCCCTCCTTATTGAGTCGTTTAATTTCTTTTTTAATGAGATTGGTATTGATCGGATCAAAACCGGTGAAAGGCTCGTCAAAAATCAGCAGTTCCGGCTTGTGCAACACCGTAGTGACAAACTGCACCTTCTGCGCCATACCCTTACTCAAATCTTCCACCTTTTTTTCCCAAAAGCTTTCCATTTCTAAACGGACAAACCAATCTTTCGCCCTGCTCTTAGCTTCAGTGGCACTCAACCCCTTTAGCTTGGCAAGGTAAAGCACCTGTTCACCCACTTTCATCTTTTTATACAGACCGCGCTCTTCAGGAAGATAGCCGATGCGAGCAATATCGTTTGGAGCGAGCTCCCTATCGCCGAAATAAACCGTGCCACTATCCGGTGCAGTGATCTGATTCATGATGCGAATAAAGGACGTCTTTCCGGCGCCGTTTGGTCCCAGAAGTCCATAAATGCTTCCCTTGGGAATGTTCAAATTTATTCCGCCCAGTGCAACCTTTGGTCCATACTGTTTGGTGACATTTTCTGCTCTTATCATACGTTCATTGTTCGCCTTGGCAGCGTCTTATAGGTAGGGATAGTACAAAAACTCCCGTCACATTGGACAGGAGTTTGAAGATATAAAATACTCGGTTATGAGAACATCTCTTTGACTCGATCGAAGAAGCCCTTATCAGACTTTCCTGGATTAGGTTCGAAGTTCTTGCTCTCTTTAAGTTTTTCTAACGCTTTCTTCTCGTCATTGCTCAGGTTCTTAGGCACCCAAACATTGATATGAATCAGTTGATCTCCCCGTCCGTAACCTTGAACACTAGGTAAACCTTTATTTTTCAGTCGAAGAATTCTACCCGGCTGTGTACCCTTATCAATATTGATCTTAACTATACCACTTACCGTAGGAATCTCAACACTCGTACCGAGTGCAGCTTCAGGGAAGCTCATGGTTAATTCGTAATGCAAGTTCTCGCCATCTCTAGTCAAAGATTCGTGAGGTACTTCTTCAATGAGCACAATGAGGTCCCCAGGCACTCCACCTAAAGCTTCATTCCCTTTGCCACCTACACGCAATTGCATGCCGTCTTGCACACCGGCTGGAATCTTAACAGCAACGACTTCCTCTTTACGCTCAAGTCCGTCTGAACCTACGCCGCTCGGTTTTTGGTCCACCGTTTTACCTGCCCCGTTACACGATGAACAGGTTGCCGCAGTGCGCATCTGGCCCAAAATAGTATTGGTTACTTGCTGTACTTGACCGGCACCGTTACACGTCGTACATGTCTTGAACGTTACGCCATCTGCAACTTTAGCCCGACGAATTTTTATCTTTTTCTCAACGCC
>CATAPZ010000271.1:0-2304 GCA_949486955.1 Cryomorphaceae bacterium
CCCGAAGGATCCTGTTTTGGCTTTGTCGGGAAGACAGGACTCGAACCTGCGACCCTCTGGTCCCAAACCAGATGCGCTACCACCTGCGCCACTTCCCGAACGATGCAATTTCAATGAACATTTGTTCTTTGCGGAAAGACAGGGACTCGAACCCTGGGATCACTTACGCGATCACAGCTTAGCAGGCTGTTGCATTACCACTCTGCCACCTTTCCATTAGGGTGCGCAAATTTATACTAGAATTCTTTTTGCGCAAGACAATTTGATGAAATAATTCTAAGTAATTGACTATTCCGCTTCGGGGTATGAAATTCTCACGTGGTAAACGCCTCGAATAAAGCGTTTAAAGGCCTCGCGGATGGTATTGATTTCCTTCATAGTGATTTCAGCGTTGTCGTATTGACCCGTTGATAATTGGTGCCCTATGACCTTGTCAATCATCTCTGAAAGGTTCTTTTCACTTTTATCCGGAATACTACGCGTGGAGGCCTCTACAGCATCAGACATCATAACAATGGCAGTCTCTTTGGAGAAGGGCTTAGGACCTGGGTAATGAAATTGATCAAATTGGTCCGTATCGGGATGATCTTCCCTGTATTTGCGGTAGAAATATTCAACCCTTGATGTACCGTGATGGGTCCGAATAAAATCGATGACAATGTCCGGTAATTTGTATTTTTTGGCCAATTCTATCCCATCATTGATATGTTCAATGATGATTTCAGCACTTTCCAAATAACTCAATTCTTCGTGCGGCGAAGTGGTAGAGCTCTGGTTTTCAGTAAAGTATTGCGGGTTTGCTATTTTTCCAATGTCATGGTACAATGCGCCAGTGCGCACGAGTAATGTATTTCCACCAACGATTTCTGTTGCAAATTCGGCCAGGTTTGCCACTTGCATGGTGTGCTGGAAAGTACCCGGAGCCTCCTTGGATAGTAGCTTAAGTAGCGGGCTGTTGGTATCGCTAAGCTCGAGCAGTGTCAAATCACTTACCACACCAAAGGTGCGTTCAAAGAAGTAAATCAAAGGGAAAATAAACAATAGAATGAGGGTTCCGCCCAGAGAATAGGCCACTGGGAGTAGACTTTGGGTAGTCCAATCGGATTCGCGGATCAAATGTATACTCAAGTGCACAAGCAAGAGTACCACCATGATCTGAAAGGTACTCTGGACCAATTGACTGCGCTTGTAAATGCCACGAATTAGAAAGAGCGTTATTAAACCGGCAGAGAACTGAACAGTAACAAATTGGACCGAAGAACTCACAAAAGGCAAAAGCGCTACCAACATTATGGTATGTGTAAAAAGCGCCAATCTGTCCGAGAAAAAACTTCGAATAATCACAGGGACCAAAAGCAGTGGTACGGCTAAGGCACTGACTGAATTTATAGACTCCAAAAGCAAGGCCACAACCATCCCCGCCGTGAAGGTGAACATGTACAAGTTCAAGGATGAACTATGGGCAAGAACGGCGTTGTAATGCAAGCGCAAAAAGAAAGCTAAACCAATGAATATCAATAATATGTACAAGGCCGACCCCAACTTAGAATAAATGCTAGAGTCGCTCTGCGTTCTGTCGTAACTGCGCTCGAGCGCCTTCAAGGTCTCGTACTTCTGTTCGTTCACGGTAGATCCCTGAGCAATAATAAGCGTCCCCTGAGCAACCAACCCTTTGTTGGACGGTAAGAGTGCGAGTTTAGCCTGAAGCGCACTGTCGGTTTTATATTCGTTGAGGCTGTACGTTGGCGGTAAAACTAACGCCTCGGGCAATCCATAATTCGCAACCAAAGAAGACGGTGTCCATGCGCCCGAGAGATCAATCCGGGTGCCGTCAACGAGGTACAACCGATGGTTCAAAGCAGGCTTGTTGGGCGCCACTCCCCTTTTCTGCCACAACTCGAGCTCACTATGCAGGGAGGAATCTATGTTGGTATTGGCAAGCCACTCGTCCACTCGGTAATGATAGTCGTAATAAAAGTCCTTGTTTTCGATCAGGAACTTCCGGTCCGATTCCAATTCTTCGTCACTCTTCTGGAGCACAAAATCTTGTGGAGCCATCAGGTCTTCCTCGAGCCAAATTTGACCCAATCGGTAATCGTACTTGAATTGGGCACCGCTCGGTATACTAATGTAAATCAATACACTAGAGACCATGGCAATGAGGGAATAATACAACCACTGCTCGCTTATTCTAAACCAATTCGGTGCTTTCATGTAATTCTTGCCGTTTCTAGGGTCCAATTTAGTAGTTTAGAGGTGTGTTTTTAAGCACAGAACCAAATACATTACAGAACTTATGAAAGA
>CATAPZ010000272.1:0-5650 GCA_949486955.1 Cryomorphaceae bacterium
TCACGACGAATCTCTGCTTGTACAGCATCGTTTGAAGCGTTGAAACCAACCTTATCTGTCATTTCTGGCGTACCAAACAAGCTTGCGTCGCTTAGTAGGCGACCGCCACCGGTTTCGGCAGAAAGTTTATCAAACTCTGTAAAGAAGGTGTTTAGGTAGTTATCCTGACCTTGGCTCTGAGCAGCATCAGTGTTTGCAATAGCCTGAACAAACATTGGATCTTGCGCGTTGGCCACTACTCCTTTGAGTACGTCCTTCACGCTAACCTCCAAGATGACGTTCATACCACCTTTAAGGTCAAGACCTAAGTTCATTTCACGCTTCTTAACCTCAGCATACGTATATCCCAACATTGGGTATACCTCTTGCGTCATCATGCTGTCTAGGTAAGCTGCTTTGACTTTCGAATCACCCGCAGAGAACTCCTCTGCATCACTTGCTACGCCATTCGCTACCCATGAAAAAGAGAGCTGGTATAGTGAGGCCAACCCTAGAGCAATCGCGAACGCGGTAATTAATCCTTTGTTTTGCATTGTGTGGATTATTTCTTTTTTCCAATAACGCGCAAATATAACTAAGTCGGGGTGGCTAACCTAACCATTTTTAATGCGGTATGAATCTTGTTGCGAGTTATCTTTGAAATATGATACAACGAACACTCCTTATCCTACTCACGGTCCTGCTTGCTCAGGTGGATTTGTACGGACAGTCTAATCGACTGAGTTTTGACTGGACCCAAGGCCCAACAGTGGTTTCAGGGAGTGATACGTTAGGTATGGCTTTCATGGGCGGGGCCGATTTACCACAGTTTTCCCGAGTGGACCTCAATTTAGACGGTACAGAAGACCTCGTAGCCTTCGACCGCCAAGGCAACCGTTGGCTCACTTTCCTAGCAGAAAACAATACATGGGTACCGGCACCAGCATATGCAGACAGCTTGCCAAAAATTGAATATTGGGGGCTTTTTCGCGATTACAACGGCGATGGAAAGAAAGATCTCTTCGCTTATGTTCTCGGAGGGATGGGCGTCTGGACCAACAACAGCACGGACTCTCTTCAGTTTGACTGGGCGCTCACAGGCACCTATCTAACCACGAATGTAGGCAGTGCCACAGCCAATCTCTACAACTTTAGCAGTGATATACCTGCCATCGACGACATTGACAACGACGGTGATTTGGACGTGCTAACCTTCGGACAGCGCGCGACCATCGAATGGCACGAAGGTCTTACCCCCAACGGTTTAGACTTCGCGATGAATACTACATGTTGGGGTCGATTCGAAGAAGGCCTAAATAGCAATGACCTTGCATTGGATGCTTGTCAAGGTGTCCAGAAAATGGAATTCAGTCAAAAAAACGCCGGAGGTGCTCATGCCGGATCAACAGTTCTAACACTGAACCTCAATGGAGATACATTGACGGATGTACTGCTTGGCGATGTGAGCTTTACCAACTTGGTAGCCGCATTCAATGGCGGGCATATCGACAGCGCCTACATGTCAAGCAAGGACACCCTCTTCCCCACAAACATTCCTACCAATATCGAGTACTTCCCCGCAGCCTTTTATGAAGATGTGGATTTTGACAGTATTCCTGACCTGCTCGTAGCTCCGAATTTAAACGGCTCCATCAATCAAGGGAATGCATGGCTCTATCAAAATACGGGGGCTTCAAATAACCCTGTTTTTGCTTCTTTAGACAGCAGTTTCTTGGTTGACGAAATGATTGACCTAGGCTCCACTGCACGCCCTGCGCTCGTGGATTTAGATTTCGATGGGGACTATGATTTAGTTGTAGGAGGCAAGGGCGCCTATTTAGCGCCAGGCACCTACAAGAGCTCTTTACATCTCTACACCAATGTTGGCACGAATACATCGCCTGAATTTGAATTGACCAATACCGATTACGTGAACGCCGGCTTCAACAACTTGGGCGAAGACCTTAGTCCTGCCTTTGGCGACCTTGATGGCGACTATGACCCTGACCTGCTTATTGGTGCTATGACCGGTGAGATTTTCTACTACGAAAACACAGGAACATTTCTGGCACCATCCTTCACCTACAAAGGCGGCTTGCAAAACATTGATGTTGGCAACCACAGCACACCTACCCTTGGCGACCTCGACGGCGATGGAGACCTTGATCTAATGATTGGCAATGAGGCTGGAACTGTAGCTTATTATCAACATACCGGTACGTATCCAAACATTTTTACTCTTGTCGATGCGAATTGGGTAGGTATAGATATGAGTTCCCCCTTTGCTCCAAGCGGCTACTCAGTACCATCGGTTATTTATGGTTCTGACACTACCCTACTCATCGGTTCTGAAGACCAAGGGATCGTGCATCTCGATTCGTTGGCGACAATCATGGCTGGAGCAACGAATGTAGATGCTGTTTTTGGAAGCGGCACCACTTCTTCTGCCACCCGCGAGGAAACACCCTTTGGCGGTTCCAAGCGCAACGGTCGTATGCAAATCATTTATACGAAAGATGAATTGCTCGCGGCCGGGGCTTCCTTTGGTCAAATAAATTCAATCGGCTTCGAAATAGGAACCAATACCAACCTTTACCTCACGCAAGGATTCACCATCAGCATCAAACACATTAGCGACACTGCACAATCTACCTTCCAAAATTCGGGCTTTACGCAAGTATATGATGGGATTCGCGTGATGACTACAGGATGGAACGACCTTCAACTCTCAACCCCATTTGCCTGGAACGGCACCGACCACATCCTAGTACAAGTCTGCTTCTCGAAGCATGCACAGACGGGAGACATACCCGTAGTTCTCGGTAGCACCTCTTTTAACTCTGTGCTAATCGGCGACATTACTGGTTGGAACAGCATTACTAAAAACGGGTGTCTCATGCCCTATCTAAGTAAGAACAAGAAGCGACCAAATATGCGCTTCAACTTTACGCCAACGCTTCATCAAACGGACGCACATATGCTCAGCTCTGGAAAGAGATTACACCCGGCCGTTGCCGACCTCAATGCGGACGGCTACCCTGATGTTATTGTCGGCAATATGAGCGGCGGTCTTCACTATTACCAAGGCAAGGCCTTCAACAGTATCAGTGTTGAAGAGGAAGTGTTGAACATCGAAACAGGTATCCTTCCAAACCCGAGCACTGGAACTGTTTTATTTGAGGCCTCAGAGGCCTCTGAAGTTGCACTTTATGATCTATTGGGTAAAAAAGCAGGCACGTATGAGGTGGGGACTCTACACCTGCTGAACCTGCCCAAAGGATTATACGTTGTGCATTTCAAAGACGACAAGGGCAACATCCTAGCCACTAAGAAACTCGTCCTTCAGTGATGTCTGAAATAGTTGTTCTTTTTGACGGCCCATGTACATTGTGCAACAAGAGTGTCGACTGGATCCATTACAGAGATTTCCACGGCACATTCTCCTTCGCGTCTTTGCAAAGCAACTGGGCAGCGGAACATCTACCCGAACATTTAAAGAGTGAAGATTCGGTCGTTTTATTTATGCATGGCCAATTCTACATTCGTTCCAAAGCCGCCTTGCTAGTACTCGAGCAGCTGCCCGGTTACCGCTGGACCAAAGTGTTTCACCTTGTGCCTACCTTTTTACGAGACCTGGTGTATCGAATCATTGCCAAGACACGCTATCGGTTCTTTGGCAAAGGCTATTGTACAATAGTTTCTGGGGAAAGAATGCTAAAATGAGTCTCGAAAATTTTCGCATAAAAAACCCCCGAGCGCTGCGCGCTCGGGGGTTTTTATTTCGCCCCTACGGGGTCTATTTCGCGCCCTTAGGGCTTATAGATTCTCGTCCAGTGCAGCGTTCATCTTGCGAACTGCAGCAGCAGAAGCTTCAAACTTCTCTTTCTCGTCAGCGCTTAGATCAAACTCTACTACTTTCTCCCAACCGTTCTTACCAACGATTACTGGAACACCGATACAGATATCTTCTTGACCGTACTCGCCGTTAAGCAATACAGAACACGGGAACATTTTCTTTTGGTCGCGTACAATGCTCTCAACCAACTCTGCTCCTGCAGCACCTGGTGCATACCATGCAGAAGTTCCGATGAGACCTGTCAATGTTTTACCACCTACCATAGTTTCAGCAACAACATACTCTTGCTGCTCTTGCGTCAAGAATTGAGTCACTGGCATGCTGTTATACGTAGCATGGTTAATCAATGGAATCATAGTAGTATCACCGTGACCCCCGATTACCTGACCTTGAAGATCGTTAGGCGAACAACCGAGTTGCTCAGACAAACGGTACTTGAACCGTGCAGAATCAAGGATACCACCCATACCGATGATGCGGTTCTTTGGCAATCCTGAGCTCTTCGACGTCAAATACGTCATCGTATCCATTGGGTTAGAGATCACAACGATGATGATTTCAGGGCTGTGCTTGATCAAGTTCTCAGTTACCATCTGTACGATCTTCGCATTCGTGCCAATCAACTCCTCACGAGTCATCCCTGGCTTACGAGGAATACCTGAAGTAATTACTGCTACAGCAGAACCGGCAGTCTTGCTGTAATCGTTGGTTGAACCTACTACTTTTGAATCGAAACCGTTCAAGGTTGCAGTTTGGTTCATATCCATCGCTTTACCTTCTGCAAATCCTTCCTTGATATCAAGTAGTACGATTTCTTCAGCCAATTCACGACGAACCATGTTCTCAGCTACTGTAGCACCTACGTTACCGGCACCAACAACAGTAATTTTCATATGTGTTTGATTTTAATGTTATTCTGGTCCTACAAATGTACTTCACAGACCGCGATTATTTATCCTCTCGCTGAGAAAACCGGGCAATTGATATAGCTTCGAAATTCCAACTCTACGTTGTACCTTTGTAGCATCAAAATTACCCTTTTATGGTAGCTTTAAAACTCATCGGAATCACTGTAGTACTGCTCGGTCTTGGCGTAGCGGGAATTGCTATTAAAATCTGGGCGAAAAAGGACGGAGAATTCGCCGGCACCTGTGCCTCGCAAAGCCCATTTTTAAATCAAGATGGGGAGACGTGTTCGTACTGCGGAAAGAACCCGAATCAGTGTGAGAACAACCTCGAGCAAGCTTAATTAGGTTCGTACGCCGACCATCCTTCGGTCTTCTGTACTTCTAATTCTCCTTTCACATTGCCAACGATAAAGTAGGCTTCAACATCTGGAAATTGCGCAACCAATTGTAAGGCATTCGGCCCTGCAACCATACACGCAGTGGCTAATGCATCTGCCAATGTCGCATTAGAAGCAATAATACTCGCTGATAAGACATTGCTTATCACCGGCTGACCAGTTTCCGGATCTATCGTATGCACCACCTTCTGACCGCTTTCATCGACCCAGAACTTTCTGTAGTTCCCGCTCGTAGCAAGCGACATAGAATCTAAAGCAATGATGGTCTGGAATTGACCAGGAATGCGGTCCTCTACCGGCTTTTCAATACCTATACGCCATCCACGGCCTTTCACATTTTCGCCTTTACAACGCACCTCACCGCCTACCTCAACCATGTAGTTTTTTACGCCTTGGGCGGTTAAATAATCGGCGATAATATCCACCGTATACCCCTGTGCAATTGCATTCACATCAACTTGAAACCCTTGTGGCAAGGCATAGAGTGAATCTGGTTCAGGCAAGGCCAA
>CATAPZ010000273.1:0-2243 GCA_949486955.1 Cryomorphaceae bacterium
GTTATCTCTCCAACCAAGATGAACGTTCTCTACCGTGGTGTAGATAACCCATTGGAAATTTCTGTTCCAGGTGTTGATCCTTCAAACTTAATTGTATCAGGTACGGGCGTTAAGAAATCAGGCAGCGGCTACATGGCCGATGTTACTCGTAACAAAGGTGGTGAGCTGAAGATTTCTGTTAGCGTGAGAGAAGGCGACAAGACTAAAAACATGGGAAGCAAAGTATTCCGTGTGAAAAATCTTCCAGATGCTGCGGGCTCAATCTTTGGTAAGACTGAAGGACTTATGTCGGCTAACCTTATCAAGAAAGCCAAAGTAGAAGCGAAGTTCAACAACTTTGACTTTGAGCTTCCTTTGAAAGTAACTAGCTTCCAAATTATTGTACCTCCTTTCGCTCCTATCGATTGTAAAGGAAATACGTTGAATTCTAATGCACGTGCTGCCTTAGATAAAGCGAAACCAGGTACACCTGTAATTATTAGAAATATCCGTGCGAAAACTGGTAAAGGCATCAAGCCGAAAGTTGCGCCGATTACTATTGACTTGAACTAAGATGTTGAAATTAAGAACCTTTGTATTTGCAGCATTCACTGTAGCATTGTCATTCGGCACTGCTGAAGCGCAAATTCTAGATCCATCAGACGACGGTATTGTTCCTGAGGCAAACAAACACTACAGAAACAATCGTGTAGTTCCTTACCCATTCCTACGTCAAGACGACATGTTGTGGTCTGAGCGTCATTGGGAGCGTATCGATCTTAGAGAGAAAATCAACCTTCCCTTGTACTACCCGATCAAGCCTATGCCAGATCGTAAAGCATTGTGGGATGTATTGGTTGACGGTATTACAACTGAGAATACCATCACTGAGATTTTCCTTGACGATAAGTTTGAATTACCACTTACGGTAGATGAGGTTCGTCAAAAAATTGAATCGTACGATACTATTCCAGATCCAGACGATCCATTTGGACCACCTCTAGCGATCGATACTATCACTATTAAGGCTAACAACGTTGTTGCTTATCACCTTAAGAGCGATTGGTACTTTGATAAGCAGCGCGGTGAGTTGAAGAATAGAATTATCGGTATTGCTCCAGAGGTACGCGATCCACGTAACCCATCATTGACTTATAATCCATTCTGGATTTGGTTCCCAGATGCACGTTATGCGATGGCTACTTCAGTTGCTTACAACGAGAAGAACAACAACCAACGTTTGACATTCGATCAAATCATGCACTTTAGAAAGTTCAACTCTGTAGTTACGAAAGAGGACAACGTTTACGATAGAACAATTGAAGATTACAAAAGGAATAGTGCGATGTCACAGCTGCTCGAGGCTGCTGCAATCAAAGAAGATTTGCGCAATAAAGAGCACGATATGTGGACGTATTAGTCTTTGAACTAACAATATTGAAGAACTCCTGTTACCTTTGGTAGCAGGAGTTTTTTTATGCAAAAACATGTAGACTATATCATCGTCGGCGGTGGCATCTCAGGATGCGTACTGAGCTACACACTCATGAAATATGGTGCTAGTGTCGTCGTGTATGATCTGCCCGAGAGCAACAAGTGCTCAACAGTAGCGGCAGGACTGTGGAATCCCGTTGTCCTTAAGCGTATGAAGAAGGTTTGGAAAGCTGACGAAATGATGAAGGAACTGCATACTGTTTATCCTGATATGGAGCGCTGGACTACTGGTCAATTCTTTGATCCCATCGCCATTCGTCGTGTGTTCCACAATGCTGGAGAGCAAAATACTTGGATGGAACTGTGTGACTCTCCTGCCTTCTCATCTTATTTAGAAGATAGCATCTCTCCTCTTCCCGATGGAGTTGTTGGTGAATTTGAAAGTGGTCAAATGAAAGGCACCGGGAGATTGAATGTCATTGGTTTCATGGAAGCGGTGCATGGAGCACTGCGTAAAGAAGAAAGTTTCCGCGAGGAACGGTTTGATTGGAATGCAGTCGTTCGAGATTCTGAAGGTATAGATTATCAAGACTTACGCGCCCATGCGGTCATAAGCTGCCAAGGTGCACAGATGGCGTTGGGTGAAACAAGTTTACTGCAACAGGGATTTGCCCCTGTTAAGGGCGAAGTTATACGCGTGAAATTGGACGTTCCTTTAGAAAAGGAATGCATTCACCAAAAACACTTTATGCTCAGTGAAGGCAATAATGAAGTGACCGTTGGAGCAACATATGCCTGGGACGGATTTAGCGACGGCCCTACACAAGAGA
>CATAPZ010000274.1:0-2037 GCA_949486955.1 Cryomorphaceae bacterium
ATCAATGAAACACCTCCTCTCCCTTCTTCTAGCAACATGCACTCTTAGCTCTTTGAGCGCACAGGAAACAGTTTCTGCCGCACTTCTATATGAAGCAGGCTTAGAATACGGTGGAGATGAACTACTCACCTTGCAATTCACCAACGGCGAAGAACAAGTAATGCTGGCGGGACAAGGTGGCTACGCAAGTATTGGCGGTGAATTCCGACTAGCCAATGTCGATTATTTAGCCCTTAGAGCCACCGTTGGCATCAAGTACAATACTACCGCTGCCGATAATGCAAATATTGCCTTCACAAGAATTCCAGTGAATTTGGTTCCTCATTTTTACTTCGATGAAATGATTCATGTGGGTGTAGGCATCACGGCACATCAGCGCGTTCGCTTGAACGGAGATGGCTTTACTCCTGATGTAGCATTTACCGGTTCCATCTCACCAAGATTCGAGATAGGGTATGGCGGCTGTGCATTGACCTACTCTTTGCAGGATTACTCTTCACAAGGAGAGGTGCTTTCGGGAAGCTCGTTTGGCATTTCTTTCACCTACGTTGTACCTGCTAAATAAATGAAACACCCCTTCCTCGTTCTATTAGCCCTACTACCCACCTTATTACTGGGCCAATCCTTTGTGCACCCAGAGAACAACGAGGCATTCTTACAGGACGAAGTCGCAGAAATACACATCACCGTATCGGCTTCTGATCTAAACACCCTATTGGGAGACAGCCTCTTTACCGACCACCACTTTCCAGCAGTTTTCCGCTACCATAGCGCCAATTTTTCAGATACCCTTCAGAGCGTAGGATTTAGGGTCCGCGGAAACACCTCTAGAAATGCCAAAAAGAAAGGGTTTAAAGTGTCTTTCAACGAATATGTGCAAGGTCAAAAATTCAAGGGCATTGAAAAAATGAACTTGATTGGCCAGCACAATGACCCTTCCTTATTGCGCTACTGGACAAGCCTACATCTTCTCCAGCGGTACGGACTAATTGCTTCGAGAACAAGCTTTGTGAAGCTCTACCTCAATGGAAACTACCGCGGTCTTTACCTGAATGTTGAACATATTGACGATGAGTTTCTCCAGAAAAGATTCATTGATGATGACGGCGGCAACCTCTACAAAGCAAGCTGGGGCGCGGACCTGAATTATTGGGGCAGCAACCCAAATTCTTATCGCAGTGTTTACGAGCTTAAAACCAACAAAGACTCTAACGACTACAGCGCGTTTATTCTCTTTTTAGACTCTTTAAACAACATCAGCGACAGCGACTTTCCGTGTTACATGGAACGCAACTTCGAAGTCAATCACTACCTGAAAACACTGGCGACAGAAATACTCATTGGACATTGGGACGGTCACGCCTTCAACAAGAACAACTTCTACCTGTACAGACAGCCTTCCAACGGCAAATTTGTGTTTATAGAATATGATCTTGACAACACGTTCGGTATTGACTGGTTCGGAGTCGATTGGACCAATAGAAACCTCAACAATTGGCACGAAAATAACCGTCCACTCGTTGAGCGCTTGCTCGATATTCCCTATTACAAAGATATCTTTAACGCCTATCTCGACACCCTGTTAACAGACCTCGACACCTCTTCACTAGGTATTGTTCTAGAAAACAAGCAAGACCTTATCAAAGGTGCCGTGCTCTCCGATACTTACTACCGCAAGGATTATGGATTTCAGTATTCCGATTTTCTTGCTGCCCTTAATAATAACTACGGCGCACATGTGAAAACTGGATTGCTCGAGTACCTTGACGAGAGGATTACTAGCGGTCAAGGACAGATACAATGGATCGGAAACCTCGAGCCGCCCTGCGAAGAACTGCCTGTAGAGCCCGAGCGTAACCTCATCAAGATTGTAGATTTCCTGGGTCGCGAAACCAACTACCGACCTGACATTCCGTTAATATATATTTACGATGACGGCACTGTAGAAAAGGTGTTCGTTTGGAAAACTTAGGCATGAGAAAAGCATTTATACTACTTGCATTATTCATTTCCTTGACCGCGTTAAGTCAAAATGAA
>CATAPZ010000275.1:0-2032 GCA_949486955.1 Cryomorphaceae bacterium
TCAATCATATGGAACTGTGCCATGAAAATCACGGCAACCGTTTGGTACAATGCTGTACCGTCCATGTTAATGGTGGCCCCCACTGGCAATACAAAAGAACCGATTTCCTCATCCACACCAAGGTTGTCGCGTACACAATCCATGGTCACAGGCAACGTGGCAGCTGTGGAGGACGTTGAGAAGGCCAACAGTTGTGCTGGACGAATACCGCGCATGAAGTAGCCCCAACTTTTCCAGTACCCCATCTTGGTTTTGCGATTAATTAAGTAGGCTAGAATGGCCGGGTAGAAAATGAGAATCATGATCAGCAGACCCAAGATTGTCGCTCCCGTGTAGGCCCCAAGGGCTTTGAAAATCTCCACCAATCGGCCCGGCTCGTCTCCTGCCATTGCAGCAAGTTTACCCGCTAATAATGCAAAGACGAAAAACGGTGCGCCCTTCATCACCACGTCAACCATTTTAATAAAGATGTCCGAGAAACCATTCATGAGGTTAGCCACGGGCTCCATCTGTGTATTCGGCAACATCACCATCACGATACCAAAGAAGATGGCAAAGAAGATGACCTGTAGCATGAGACTGTCGTTAAAGGAGAGGAAGATGTTGGACGGCACCATGTCCACGAAGAACTGGAGCGGACCGTCTTTTTTAGCACTCTGCACCGCATTGGCCTTGGCTACCTTGGCATTGAGCTCTTCATTGGCTAACTGTTCCGCCAAAGCAGCCTCTGCATCAGACATATAGACCTGCATCGCTGGATCTGAGAGTAGGCGCACATCGTCAAAGAATTCTACTCCTTCTGTATCGTTCACCCACAATTCGTAGGCAACTCGATTAATTTGCAACTGCTCTTCTGCCGTCTGCTTGCCTGGATTAAACGTATTGGCAATGAGCATACCCATAGAAGCGGCAAGAACCGTAGAGCCGATGTATAGTGCTAATGTTTTCACACCCATGCGACCTAAGGTCGCAGTATCACTTAGGTTACCGATACCCGCAATGATCGAAAAGAGGACCAAAGGAATGGCGATGAGCTTCAGTAGATTGATAAATATGGTTCCAAAAGGAGCGATCCAATCCAAGGTGAATTGACTCCAACCCATTGAAGAGCTTAAAAGCGCCCATGCAATACCAAGAATTAATCCAATAATGATCTGAACAGGTAAAGACGGTTTTTTCATCGAGTGTATTTCAAGTTTCGTAAGTAATGGTCGGCCAACACCAGTTGAATCATGGCCTCAACGATAGGTACGGCACGTGGTACTACGCAAGGATCGTGGCGTCCTTTGGCGGCCAATACTGTGGCTTTACCGTCCTTATCGACTGTTTGTTGTTCCTTTCCTATGGTGGCAACCGGCTTAAAAGCCACGCGAACCTCTATGGGTGCGCCGTTGCTCAATCCACCGACGACCCCGCCGGCATTATTGGTTGCCGTTTTAAAATCTTCTGTAATAGCATCGTTGTGGGCACTTCCGCGCATGGCGGCCGCTGCGAAGCCTGAACCGATCTCAAAACCCTTGACGGCGTTGATGCTCATGATCGCCTTTGCTAGATCTGCTTGTAGCTTGTCGAAAACAGGCTCGCCCAAGCCTACCGGAACGCCCGATGCTACTGCGGTAATCACACCGCCCGTACTGTCTTTTTCCGCGCGGCATTGCTCAATATAGGCTTCCATTTTGGCTGCAGTTTCCGGATGCGGACACCGCGTTGGATGAGCGTCGATACCGGTAAGGTCTAATTGTGAAGTAGGGACTTGCAAGGCAATAGGGCCTACCGCGCTTACCCAGGCTTTTACGCTCACCTGCGGCAAAATTTGAGCGGCCAGTGCACCCGCCACTACTCGGCAAGCGGTTTCACGAGCACTAGAGCGACCGCCGCCTCTAAAATCGCGGTGGCCGTATTTAGCGTCGTAAGTGAAATCTGCATGTGATGGGCGGTAAACATCCTTCAATTGACCGTAATCTTTGCTGCGCTGGTCCTTGTTCGGAATGGAAAAAGCAATGGGCGTACCCGTAGTCTTGCCTTCAAACAA
>CATAPZ010000276.1:0-3737 GCA_949486955.1 Cryomorphaceae bacterium
ACAAACGCTCTAAACGGTAATCCGGCACGGTAACCTGACCAACGTTGGGCTCAATGGTACAGAACGGGTAATTAGCCGCCTGCGCTTTCGCGCTAGACAGACAGTTGAATAACGTACTTTTTCCAACATTCGGCAAGCCGACGATTCCACACTTCATACTAGTTGCTTTAGGGCGGCAAAGATAAACGGATTCTTTGTTAGCAACGTGTGTATATGTGAATTGGATTTAAAAGGGAATTGGGCCTTCTTTTGGCGTAATTTTACGGTGTATTGAATATAACATTTCATCCATGTCACAACAAGACCTACAAGCCGTCGTATCCCAAGTCCGCAGAGATATTGTACGTATGGTGCACGCTGTAAATTCAGGACACCCAGGCGGTTCCTTAGGATGTGTAGAATTTTTGACTACACTCTATTTTGATCACATGAAACACGAACCTAAGGGGTTCAAAATGGACGGTATAGGAGAAGATCTTTTCTTCTTATCTAACGGCCACATTTCACCTGTGATGTATTCTATCCTGGCACGTGCCGGCTACTTCGATGTAAGCGAAATGGCAACGTTTAGAAAATTGAATACTCGTTTACAGGGACACCCCACGACGCATGAGGGATTAGAAGGTATTCGCATTGCTTCTGGATCGCTAGGTCAAGGAATGAGTGTTGCCATTGGGGCTGCTGAAGCAAAAAAATTAAATGGCGATGACCGCTTGGTCTACACCCTACACGGGGACGGAGAATTACAAGAAGGACAAGTGTGGGAAGCGGCAATGTATGCTGCTGCCAAAAAAATAGATAACCTCATTTCTACTGTTGATGTCAACGCCAAACAGATTGACGGATCAACGGATGAAGTTTTAGCAATGGGATCTATTCAAGCTAAATTTGAAGCCTTCGGATGGCACGTAATTTCTGTAGCAAAAGGAAACGACCTGGCTTCGGTTAAAACAGCACTCACTGAAGCGACCAACGCCGCTGGAAAAGGCCAACCTGTTTGTATTCTCCTGCACACAGAAATGGGCAACGGTGTTGACTTTATGATGGGCACACACAAATGGCATGGTGTTGCACCGAACGACGATCAATTAGCTGACGCGCTCAGCCAAAACCCTGAAACGCTAGGAGATTACTAGTCCACCTTGAAGCAACTCGTCGCCATAGTATTTTTCTTTTTCTGTCTTGCCCTTCAGGCACAGTCACAGGTTGAAGAAGAACGTCCTCCGCTAACGCGAATTTTATTCGTTTTCGATGGAAGTCAGAGCATGTACGGGCGTTGGGAAAGTGGAGCTAAAATTGATGTGGCGCAACGCTTGATGGGACAAATGCTCGATAGCTTGCAGGGAATTCAAGAGGAAGGAAACTTTCAATTGGCCCTCCGGGTCTACGGTCATCAAAAACCAGTCCCACCTCAAGATTGTTCTGATACGCGTTTAGAGGTTCCGTTCAGTAACGGCAACATCTATAAAATTAAGCGTGTGCTAAAGGCCATTAAACCTAAGGGTACTACTCCAATCGCTGGCTCGCTTTTGAAAGCATCGGATGATTTTCCGCCTTGTGAGGATTGTAGAAACATCGTCATTTTAATTACAGATGGTGTAGAAGCATGTGATGGCGATCCATGTGTAGTGAGTAAACGTCTTCAACAAAAGGGTATCATTCTTAAGCCATTTGTTATTGGAATTGGCTTAGATGAGGATTTTAAAGACAGTTTTGAATGTGTTGGAACGTATTTCGACGCAGCAGATGAAAATACCTTTAAGAACGTTTTAGGCGTCGTCATTTCCCAAGCTTTAGACAATACAACAGCTCAAATCAACCTTTTAGATAGCCGAGGTAAGCCGACGGAGACAAACGTTCCAATCTTACTATACGATCACACTTCGCAAAAAGTAAGAAAGAGCTTCGTCCATACCTTAAATTATAAGGGCCAACCGGATACTATGGTTTTAGATCCCTTAGTGATTTATGATATGGTAGTTCATACGGTTCCCCCAGTGCGTGTGGATAGCATCGTTATTCATCCCGGTACGCACACCCACATTGGTGCGTCTACCCCACAAGGTCAGTTAGAGCTTCGATCAAACTCCAGACAAAGCACAACTATTTCTTGCATTATCAAACCACAGGGTAAAAATGAAATTCTTCATGTGCAGGACTTTGGCACCACTCAACGGTACCTCAGCGGTACGTATGACTTGGAAATTTTAACCCTACCTCGGATTTTTCAAAGTGGCGTAGTTGTTAATCCTAGTACTACAACAACGATAGCTGTACCCCCACCAGGTATGGTCACTTTACAAGCGGGTACAAGCGGATATGGATCTATTTTTGTGCAAAGAGAAGACGGTTTTGAATGGGTGACAGATCTCAGTGAAAGCGGCGAGCGACAGGTATTCCAACTCCAACCTGGCCAATATATGGTCGTATTTAGAAGCAAATTTGCCCAAGAAACGGGCTACAGTAAAACCAAAGAATTTAGAGTGAGCCCTGGCTCATCAACCATTGTGAAAATCAATTAATAATGAAGAAGTACACAAATTCAGGCAATAAAGACACGCGTTCAGGATTTGGCGCAGGCCTCCAAGAATTGGGTCAAAAAAACAAGAACGTCGTTGCATTATGTGCCGATCTTACCGGTTCACTCAAAATGAATGCATTTGCAGATGAAAATCCGGACCGATTCTTTCAAGTCGGAATTGCTGAAGCAAACATGATGGGTATTGCTGCCGGTCTTACGATAGGCGGAAAAATACCATTTACAGGAACTTTTGCAAACTTCTCTACGGGTCGTGTGTACGATCAGATTCGCCAGAGCATCGCTTATAGCGGTAAAAATGTGAAGATATGTGCTTCTCACGCAGGCTTGACGCTAGGTGAAGACGGTGCAACACATCAGATTCTTGAAGACATCGGTCTGATGAAGATGTTGCCGCACATGGTCGTGATCAACACTTGTGATTACAACCAAACTAAAGCTGCTACCATTGCAATCGCCGATTATGACGGTCCTGTATACTTGAGATTCGGAAGACCGAGCGTTGCCAACTTTACTACTGCTGATGCCAAATTTGAAATTGGTAAAGCGGATGTATTAACAGAGGGTACAGACGTTACCATTATTGCCACTGGACACCTTGTATGGGAGGCTTTGCAAGCTGCTGAAGCACTCGAAGCCGCAGGCGTTAGCGCAGAAGTCATCGGTATGGCGACGATCAAGCCGCTGGACGAGAAGGCCATACTAGCATCTGCCTCTAAAACAGGATGTGTGGTTACGGCTGAAGAGCACAACCGCTTTGGTGGTTTGGGCGAGAGTGTTGCTCAGACTTTAGTGACTAACCACCCCGTTCCTCAAGAATTTGTAGCTGTTAATGACAGCTTCGGTGAGAGCGGTACTCCTGCACAATTGATGGAGAAGTACGGACTGAACGCTGAGGCAATAGTTGCCGCAGCGCATAAGGTTATCTCTAGAAAGTAATTCTTCCGCTTAAACCTTTACTATCTTCCTCCTATCTAAACAGTGATGGAGGAAACTAAAGACATCAAAAGCCTCCTATTGCAACAGCAGTGGGAGGCTTCTTTTTACCAAATGGTGGAGCAGTATAGCGAACGCTTACTTTATTGTGCCCATGGTGTTCTTAAAAACGAGGCGCTTGCTCAAGATGCCTTACAAGAGGCCTTCATTAATATATGGAAAAATCTACATCACTTCAAGGGCAATAGCCACCCTTTTACCT
>CATAPZ010000277.1:0-2665 GCA_949486955.1 Cryomorphaceae bacterium
CGCCAATCAACAAAACAATAATGATAGCGAAGGGTACCTGGATGGCATTATAATGCTCGATAGGATCGCTTAAAACCTTGTCTTGATCGTACAAATGAATAAATCCTTCGGGGCCAAAGAGCTGATTAAAGACCGGGTACGAGGTACTCAATGTAATTTGAAGTCCGCTAATTAGTAAGGTTAGTGCTCCAATGAACATCCAGAACTCGCGGCTGTCCATTCTATCTTCTTTTTCCTTCTTGGGTAATCCCTTGTAACGGAACAAAAGCAATGCAATGGAGCCTATGGTAAAGAACAAGAGGTAAATGAGTAATTGACCACTCAAACCTAGGTCTACAAATGCGTGTACAGAGCTATCACCGAGAACACCTGATCGGGTTAGGAAGGTAGAATAGAGTACGAGTAAAAACGTCAGGATCAGCATGAATAGCGCCGATGGAATAACGCCGCCTTTGTTTCTTTGGACCAACAGTAAGTGTGCACCTGCAGCCATGGTAAGCCACGGTACCAAAGAGGTGTTCTCTACTGGATCCCAAGCCCAGAAGCCGCCAAAACTCAACGCTTCATAAGCCCAAGCGCCTCCCATGAGGATACCTACACCTAGGATACCCACGGAGAAGAAACTCCAGATAAGAGCGCTGTTGATCCAGGTTTTGTAGTCTTTTCTTAAAAGTCCTGCAATAGCATAACTAAAGGGAACGAGGGTAGAAGCAAAGCCCAAGAACAGCGTGGGTGGGTGAATGGTCATCCAATAATTCTGCAACAGCGGATTCAATCCTGAGCCGTCAGCAAAATTTGGGAAACGAGTTAGGTAATCACTGAATTGAGTCCAGGGTAATCCAATATTGTCCTGCAGTTCACGAACCAAAATAAATGGACTGTACCCAATGTGCATATCGCCGACATATACGCCGAGTATCATACTCACTAAGAAGGCTTGAACAGCAGCAAATACTCCTACCACGGGGCCTTCAAAGGCTTTCGCGGAATAGGTGAGGATATAACCTAAAACTGCATTCCAGAACATCCATAACAGGAATGAACCTTCTTGGCCTTCCCAGAATGCTGAGAATAAGTAACGCGCCGGTAGATCGAGGGAAGTGTGTTTCCAGACATAGTCAAACTCGAAATAATGGTTGGCCATGATGAAAAATAAGGTGCCAATAAGTCCAAACAAGGATATTGCATGCACCCTGAACGATATACGCCCCAGTCTTTTCCAGTCGTCGCCTTTGAGATAATAAGCAACAGTAGAGAGTAGCGCCATAGTGAAGGCTAAGGCAGTGAGCCCTCTACCGAGATTAGCGGCCCAAAGGTGTTCGCCTACGTATTCCATAGATGGTTATTTGTAAATCTTGTCCGAGTCTACCTCGTTCTGTTCGTTGTATTTTGATGGACATTTCATCAGGATATCCGTGGCGATAAAGGCACTATCAGTGGCATAACCTGTCATGGTGATTTCTTCGGAACGTTCGAAATCCTGTGGCTTAGGTTGGTTGTAGATTACTCTACTAGAGTTTCCCTTTTTATCTCTTGCCGTAAATGCAAATTGTACGGTTTTAGGATTGAAGTCCATGCTTTCCTCAAGATCAAGGTATCCGATAACCGTAGTTTTTTCTCCGTTCAATGCGGTTGCATCGCTAAAGCTGCTATAGGTCGAACTGTTCCCTAAGCGCACAAGTGTATAGCCTATCAATACAGCAATGGCTATGATGATGGCAATCTGACTATTTTTCATCTTCTAGTGCACTGATTTTACGATCCATACGGTACAAGTAACCTGCTAGTCCAAGGAAAATAATTGCAATGACAGCCACAACGACATAAATTTTGCCTTCGCTGTACATTACGCTTTCTGTTTGTGCAAGCGCTTGAAACGGTACTAATGCTGCAAATAGGTATGCTAAATTCTTCATGATTGACTCAAGTTCTTAATTCTGTAACGCAATGAAGCGATCCATGTTCCCACCAAAATCCAGCCAATGACTGCTGGGTAAAAGATCATCCTTAAGCGGTTGTCCAAATCGTAGGAGTTAAATCCAGGATTTCCGCCATTACCAGGATGTAGGCTGTCTGTTATTCTTGGTAGTATTCCAATGAAAACTATCATCATGACAAACGCGAATATGTTGTACACGGCACTAATACGTGCCTTCTTACGAGGTTCTTCTATACCGTTGCGCAGCACGAAGTATGCGAGGTAAATAAGTATGGTGATCGCACTACCGTTGAGCTTTGGGTCATTTGTCCACCAAGCACCCCAGGTAAATTTGGCCCACATCATTCCTGTAAATAATCCCAAGAACGCGAAGAGCATTCCAGTTTCAGCCAAGCTTTCACTTCTGCGGTCTTTGCTAAGATTTTCTCCCCTTAAAAACCCCACGGCATTGCCGAAACTTCCAGCCATCATTCCTACCATTGCGAACCACATGCTCACATGGTAAAACAGATTACGAATGCTCTGCTCGATGATTGGTAAATCTGGAACACTAGTTAGCAATCCGTAAATTAAAGAATACAGTACCAACGCAACTCCAAGTGCTTTGTAAATACGTCCAGTCATTGGGTGTTTTTAATCCTGCCAAAGATACGGAAAGAGGAGGTAGGCAAGAAGCCCAATTGCGATATCTAGTGCGAATAATGAGCCAACTAATTCATATACTTC
>CATAPZ010000278.1:0-1949 GCA_949486955.1 Cryomorphaceae bacterium
CAATTCGGTGCTTTCATGTAATTCTTGCCGTTTCTAGGGTCCAATTTAGTAGTTTAGAGGTGTGTTTTTAAGCACAGAACCAAATACATTACAGAACTTATGAAAGAAGTTGTCATCGTTAGTGCAGTCCGAACGCCAATCGGGAGTTTCGGAGGTGCATTAAGCGGGATAAGTGCACCCAAACTAGGTGCAACGGCTATTTCTGCAGCCATTGAAAGAGCAGGAATTCAACCTAAAGATGTCGAGGAAGTACTGATGGGCAATGTGCTCCAAGCGGGAATTGGTCAAGCGCCAGCACGTCAAGCCGCTATTTACGCAGGGATAGGCGACCACGTTCCATGTACCACCATCAACAAAGTGTGCTCCTCAGGAATGAAGGCCATCATGATGGCTGCACAAAGCATTAAATCGGGCGATGCCGATATCATTATTGCCGGTGGTATGGAAAACATGAGTGCCGTACCCCACTACCTAATGAGCAGCCGTAATGGAGTGAAATTAGGCAATACACCATTGGTTGATGGTTTAGTCAACGACGGATTAACTGATGTCTACAACGACCAACACATGGGTCTCTGTGCCGAATTATGTGCATCAGAGCACAACTTTAGTCGTGAAGATCAAGATGCTTTCGCATTGGAAAGTTACCGCCGCAGTGCAGCCGCCTGGGAAGCTGGAAAATTCGCTCAGGAAGTTGTCCCTGTAGCAGTACCTCAGCGCCGTGGAGACGATATAATCGTGGATACTGACGAAGACTTTTCCAAAGTGCGCCACGACAAGGTGCCTGCCTTACGTCCAGTTTTTAAAAAGGACGGTACTATTACAGCGGCAAATGCCTCCAACATCAACGATGGCGCCTGTGCCATGGTCATTATGAGTGCAGATAAAGCAGTGGAGATGGGTTTGAATCCAATCGCCAAGATTACAGGGTATGCAGATGCTGCGCATGAACCAGAGTGGTTTACCACAGCTCCAGCGAAGGCCCTACCCAAGGCGCTAGCGAAGGCAGGTGTAGATCAAAATAATGTCGATTACTTTGAATTTAACGAAGCATTTTCTGTAGTTGGCTTGGCCAACATGAAAATCCTCGGGCTCGATGCGTCAAAAGTGAACGTTAACGGCGGTGCGGTGAGTTTGGGCCATCCATTAGGAGCCTCAGGTGCACGTATTGTAAACACATTACTTTCCGTCCTAGAACAAAACCAAGGAAAGATTGGTGCTGCAGCCATATGCAATGGCGGTGGAGGTGCATCTGCAATAGTTATTGAGCGACTGTAAGCAAAGAATAAACCACGAAAGCCCCGGTAGCCTTGAGTTATCGGGGCTTTTTTGTGTATAAATAATGTGCCTGATGATGTCCACCTCTACTCCCTGCCCTATTTTTGAGTTATGAGCACAGCCAAATATGCATTTGCTTTCCTCTCTTCTACCCCAATGAGATCTGAACCTACAGACCGAAGTGAAATGGTCAATGTAGTGCTCTTTGGCGAAGCATTTGAAATACTCGAACGACAGCCAAAGTGGATAAAAATCCGTCTTCAGCACGACGGTTATGAAGGCTGGATGGACCCTCAGATGTGTACCGTTATTTCAGAGGAGGAATACGAGCGCATTCGCACCGCACCGAAGTATTTTAACAGTGCCACAGCAGGTGAGATCAAAGATAAAAACGGCCGTGTGTTCTCGTTAACCAAAGGCGCCTGTTTCCCAGGAATGAAGGGTAATGAAGTTAAAATTGGAAGTCACGAATTTCACTTTAACGGACCCTTACAAAACAGCGCAAAAGACCGCAATACTCTGATCGAAACTGCCCTTTCCTACACCGGAACCCCCTACCTCTGGGGCGGTAGAACCACTTTTGGCATTGATTGTAGTGGGTTTACTCAGATGGTGTACCGGATGAACGGCATATATCTACCGCGGGATGCTTCCCAACAGGCCAAAAAAGG
>CATAPZ010000279.1:0-5759 GCA_949486955.1 Cryomorphaceae bacterium
GGCAGCTCCAGATTCCTTCTTTTTGGTGCCAGGTGTTGGTGCTCAAGGCGGCTCATTAGAGGATGTACTCACAAAAGCCACCAATAAAGACTACGGAGTTCTAGTTAATTCTACCCGAGGCATCATTTATCAAAGCAAAGACAAAGATTTTGCTGAAGCTGCACGACGTGCTGCGCTTGAATTGCAGCAAGAAATGGAGCGTATTTTGTTCTAGTGTGCGCTGAGTCACACCTTGTCCAATAGAACATGACTAGATTAGAGCTTTCAAAACACAGTCATGGAGATAATAGGTTACATCGCATCGGTATTTATTGGGATTTCACTCGGCTTGATAGGCGGTGGCGGTTCAATCCTCACAGTACCGGTTCTGGTTTACCTCTTTGGTGAAAGCGCAGAGCTTAGTACCGCATATTCATTGTTTATTGTTGGCACGACTGCGTTAGTGGGGGGAATTCGCAATGCGACTATGGGCAATGTGAATTACAAAACAGCTGTAGTATTTACAATCCCTGCATTTATTGCAGTGTACTTAACCCGTGCTTACCTCGTTCCAGCCATACCTCAAGACATCTTTACAGTAGGTACTTTTACGATGACGAAAGATGTTGCTATCATGGTCTTCTTTGCTTTGGTGATGCTTGCTGCCTCGGTGAGTATGATTCGCAACAAACGCGAGGAAAAGGATGAAGAAGCCGAAACTGAGCCTGTCTTTAATGTGCCGGCTATTGTTGCAGAAGGGGCAGTAGTAGGTGTGTTGACTGGCATTGTTGGCGCTGGTGGTGGATTTTTAATTATTCCCGCGCTCGTCCTCTTTGCCAAATTGCCCATGAAAAAGGCGGTAGGTACATCGTTGTTGATCATTGCTGCAAAGAGTTTAATAGGTTTTATTGGCGACGTTCAGCGTCCGGATTTAAGTATTGATTGGACATTGCTGTTGACTGTGACAGCAATTGCTGTAGCAGGTATCTTTGTAGGTATCTATGCGACTAATTTTATAGACGGTAAAAAATTGAAAAAAGGCTTCGGCTGGTTTGTACTCGTTATGGCGGTATACATCATCTTGAAGCAGATAGTATAACAGCATAAGAACTTCTAATTACACAGAGATGATTGTAGAACAGATTTACACAGGGTGTTTGGCGCAAGGCGCTTACTATATTGCCTCTAATGGTGAAGCAGTAGTTATTGATCCATTGCGTGAAGTAGGTCCATATCTGGATCGTGCGGAAAAAGACGGTGTTACCATTAAGTATATTTTGGAAACTCATTTCCATGCAGATTTTGTTTCTGGTCACCTAGACTTAGCGAAGAAAACGGGCGCTAGGATCATCTACGGACCAAATGCTAATCCGAAATTTGATTGCAAGATTGCGGAGGACGGAGAAGTATTGAAAGTAGGTGATGTTGAAATCCATGTGCTTCACACGCCAGGTCATACGATGGAAAGTACCACCTATTTGTTGAAAGACGAGAGCGGTAAAGACCATGCTATTTTCTCAGGCGATACCCTGTTCTTGGGAGATGTAGGTCGTCCAGATTTGGCGCAAAAGGCTGCTACCATGACGCAAGAGCAATTGGCTGCAACACTCTACAACTCATTGCGCACCAAAATCATGGTGCTTGCAGATGATGTTATCGTTTACCCGGGGCACGGTGCTGGTTCATCGTGTGGAAAGAACATGTCGAAAGAAACTGTGGGTACTATTGGCGAGCAAAAGGCAACGAACTATGCATTGCGTGCAGATATGACCGAGGAGGAATTTATTAAAGAGGTTACAGACGGCTTGCAAAAACCACCGGCCTACTTCCCGGAAAATGTACGCTTGAATAAAGTTGGATACGAAAGCTTGGATACCGTAATGGACCGTGCTATGACGCCAATGAGTCCTGAGGCCTTCGAAGCTGCTGCGAATGAAACAGATGCTTTGATTCTCGATACACGTCACCAAAGCGAATTTATCCATGGCTTCATTCCTCAATCCATCTTTATAGGCATCAAGGGAAGTTTCGCAATGTGGGTAGGAGCGATGATTCCTGATATTAATCAAAAGCTCCTTGTCGTTGCAGATCCTGGCATGGAAGAAGAAGTTTTAACTCGTCTTTCTCGTGTAGGTTACGACCAAACTATTGGCTATCTCGAAGGGGGATTTGATGCTTGGAAGAATGCTGGTAAAGAGATCGATTCCTTGGAGCAAATCACTGCTGAAGGATTAAAAGAAGTACAGAGCCCCGTTGTGGTAGATGTGCGCAAGGACGGCGAATATTTAAGTGAGCACATGCCTACGGCTATTCATGCTAGTCTAGAGTACATCAACGACCGCATGGGAGACATTCCAAGCGAAGACACCTTCTACATTCACTGTGCGGGCGGCTACCGTTCAGTCATTGCCGCTTCTATTTTGAAGGCTCGTGGATTCCACAATATGGTGGATGTTGCTGGAGGTTTCGGTGCGATGAAGAAAGCTGGTATTGAGCTGACGGATTACGTATGTCCTTCAACACTTTAAACGAATTAATATTTAGACAACAGAACTATGGAATTAATCATGCAACCTTGGCCGTGGTACATAAGTGGGGCGCTTATCGCCTTGATTATGTTTACCATGCTCTTTTTCGGAAAGAGCTTCGGCTTCTCGAGTAATCTGCGTACCCTATGTACCCTATGTGGTGCGGATCGCTTTGTGCCTTTCTTTCAATTTGATTGGAAATCGAAAAGCTGGAACCTCTTTTTCTTAGTCGGAGCGGGTGTTGGCGGGTACATTGCAGCTAATTTCCTTTCTCCTGAAGACTACACTGTAGCAATCTCAGAGAATACCATTGCAGATTTATCAGCACTTGGCTTTGCAACTCCAGAAGGATTTGTACCGGCGAGCCAGTTCGGCACTGGGGCCCTTGGCGAAGCTAAGAATTTAGTGATCTTGGCACTCGGTGGTTTAATGGTTGGTTTTGGAGCGCGTTACGCTGGAGGGTGTACATCGGGCCATGCAATCAGCGGTATTTCGAATCTTCAGCCAGCTTCATTGCTTGCTGTCGTAGGATTTTTCATTGGTGGGCTTCTTATGACTCACGTTTTGTTCCCACTTATTTATTAAGCCATGAAGAATATTAAATTTTTAATCGCAGGTACTTTATTTGGTATCATCATGTTCAAGAGCGAGGCAGCATCTTGGTATAGAATTCAAGAAATGTTCAGATTCCAAGCGTTTCACATGTATGGAATTATTGGATTGGCTGTAGCCCTAGGTGTTCCTATGATAGCGATCATAAAAGCCAAGAAAATCAAGGACTATGCGGGTGGAGAAATCGTTTTTACACCCAAAGCTTGGAGCATTCCTCGTTACTTGATTGGAGGAACAATCTTCGGTTTGGGCTGGGCGCTAAGTGGCGCTTGTCCGGGGCCAATTGTAGTAAATATCGGTGCCGGCTACTCTGGGTACGTAATCGTACTTCTTGGAGCCCTCGTAGGAACATTCCTCTACGGCGTCATTCGCGATAAATTGCCGCACTAAACCGGTATGGAATTTTCAAATCTACCTAAGCATCGCAAGGAACAGCTGGCTCAGCTCACTACAGGAACCAGTCGGATTGTTCTCAGCCTCTTAATGGGGCTCTTTGGTGCAGGGTTGATTTGGAGTATCGATAGCGCTCTTCCTCCTGCACAGGAATTTCCAGAATTTTCAGAGGTTTTACCTGATGTCCCTTGGGATTATAAACTCTTTGAAGGTGTAGATTACGCAAATCCGGCTACTACGGAACAGGTGGCTTACGGTCGAAGGCTCATTATGGAAACAGCGGACTACCTGGGCCCAAATTCAAGCAAGCCCTTTGCTGGCAATAATTTAGATTGTAATTCTTGTCATTTGGACGGTGGAACAAAGCCATTTGCGGCACCTTTTGTCACCGTACCTAGTCAATTCCCTCAATTTCGCAACCGAGAGAATAAAGAGGGAACCATTCAAGAGCGTATTAATGGATGTATGCAGCGTTCGATGAACGGACGTCCATTGCCTGAGAACTCCGAGGAGTTGGCGGCGATGGTTGCCTATATGGAGTGGTTGAGTATCGACAAGCCTCGCGGAGAGAAAATCAACGGAAATAAGTTCTTGAAAGTAGATTATCCGGATCGAACGGTGGATCTAAAGCACGGGGAGAAGGTTTATATACAGCATTGTACCACTTGCCATGGCACAGACGGCACTGGTCAGAGAAATCCGGGTAGCAATACCTATTTATATCCTCCACTTTGGGGTCCAGATTCTTACAATCACGGCGCGGGTATGCATCGAGTGATTACTGCCGCTCAGTTTATAAAAGGAAATATGCCTTTAGGAACCACAGCAGACGAGCCACTGCTTTCAGATGAAGAGGCATATGATGTGGCAGGATACATTAACAGCTTTGCCCGTCCATTAAAGAATAATCCAGAGGCTGACTTTCCAAATAAGAAGCTCAAGCCAATGTCTACACCCTACGGACCCTGGGTCGATCCATTCCCTGCGGCTCAGCATAAATATGGACCATTCGGAGAAATCGCTTCTTATTATCAGAAAGAATACGGTTTAAAGAAGTCCAAATAGGGGTTGAATAACTCCAAAATTTGATGGATAAGTAATCAGTGAAGGTTTCCATTGTTAGGACAATTGCTCGTAACTTTCAATAGATGAACAATCCCTTCCACAGCCTGAGAAAAGTACTCATCCTGTTCTCCTTAATCTTGTTTGGGGGTACGCTTGGCTACAGATTAATTGAAGACCTAGATTGGCTTCCGGCCTTTTACATGGTGGTTCAGACAGTGAGTACTGTTGGATTCAATGAGGTTACAGAATTAAGTACGTCTGGCACCTGGTTTACCATTGTACTAATCATTTCCAGCTTTGGAACCTTTGCCTACGGTGCCGGTCTTTTGGCGCAGTTGGCCATTGATGGACGTGTTCGTCATTTTTTACTCACCAAAAGAATTGAACGCAAGGTGGAAAAATTAGAAGGACATGCCATTGTATGTGGCTTAGGTAGAAACGGCCGACAGGTGGTGAGCAAACTTCGCGCATATGGGGCGGATGTAGTTGTTATTGAAAAGGATGAACATCGAGCGGAAGAGTTCAGGAATCAATTCCAAAAGGTCTTGGTAGTCGTTGGTGATGCCACTGACGATACCATTTTAGAAAATGTAAACATTGCGAAAGCTTCTTCTTTAATCGCCGCTTTGGCCTCGGATACTGACAATCTCTTTGTAGTGATCTCTGCGCGTCAGCTCAATCCTAACATGACTATAGGTGCACGAGCGAACACTGAAAGTACAGAACGCAAACTGCTGGCGGCTGGCGCCACATATACGGTCAGTCCGAACCTTGTAGGAGGGGCACACCTTGCGCATAATTTGATGAATCCTGGTGTGATGAATTTCTTAGATCACCTGAGTGTGGGTGGATCGTCTGCGACGAATATCGAGGAAATCGTGGTCGATGAATTGCCTGAAGTATTTAGTGGATGCAACATCAAGGATTTAGAGATTAGACAACAGACCGGATGCACAGTTATTGGTTATGTATGTGAACAAGGACTGCTTACTGTTAATCCCTCACCAGACTTTAAAGTCGCGCCGCATTCCAAACTATACGTGTTGGGAAATGATGAACAGATTAAAGACTTGAGGGCTTGGTTTACCGAAAAGACCAAATAAATTCGCATTAAGCTAACTACATCAGATGAAGATTCTCTACACCGGATCAAACGGATTATTAGGTCAAAAAATTTCTGCA
>CATAPZ010000280.1:0-3984 GCA_949486955.1 Cryomorphaceae bacterium
AAATGCAAACGCTTAAAGATTTTTGGAATCATTTTACTTCCTACAAACTCGTGACCCCTAAACGTCCATCCGGCTGGCTTAATGAATTTTTTGGTTCGAGGCTTTCCTATGTCGTGCAATAAAGCAGCCCATCTGAGCCACAAGTTTTCAGATGTACGAGCGAGGTTGTCTACTACCTCAAGTGTGTGGTAAAAATTGTCCTTGTGCAGATGTCCTTCAACTTCCTCCACACCCTGTAAAGCACAGATCTCTGGCATGATTTCCTTCATGAGGCCACTCGTAAAGAGTAGGCCAAGACCGTAGGAAGGTTTATCGACGGCCATGATTTTATTGAGCTCGACACTAATGCGTTCTGGAGCAACAATTTTCAGTCGTGAAGCATGTTGACGAATAGACGTTAAAGTGCCGGAGTCAATGCGATAATCGAGCTGGGCCGCAAAACGAACCGCACGCATCATGCGCAGCGGATCATCGTCAAAAGTCTTGTCTGGACTCAGCGGTGTTTTAATCAGCTTTCGTTCAAGATCGGCGACACCGTTAAATGGATCTATTAATTCGCCCCAGCGACCGTCATTCAAACAAATAGCCATTGCATTGATAGTGAAGTCTCGACGATTTTGGTCGTCCTCAAGAGTGCCGTCTTCAACAATAGGGTTACGGCTATTTCTCTTGTAGCTTTCTTTGCGTGCGCCGACGAATTCAAGGTCAACTCCCTGATATTTCATATGAGCCGTTCCAAAACTTTTGAAAATGCTCAGTTTAGGCTTTTTGTCGAAGCCTTTACGTACTTCTTTTGCCAGTGCTATGCCCGAGCCAACGGTCACAAAATCGAGGTCCATCTTCGTGGAACGCTCAATGAGTCGATCGCGCACATAGCCACCCACGACGTAGCACTCTAGACCGAGGTGGTCGGCTGCCTGTCCGATCTGCTTAAAAATCGGTCGGTCCAAAAAGTGGCTATAATTTGACATTAAAACGGACGCTCTGAAAGTTTCGAGAAGTATATCCCGGTAAGTAATAAGATCATCAATAGGAAGTAAAGCGCAAGGTTGGTGCGTTTGATTTTACTCAACCAAAAGTCTTCACTTTCCTTTCCAGTCATGATGGTCGGGTAGAGTAGCGGTAAGATCATAAAACTCTCTTTCCACCATTCAAGGTCTTTTTTGTTCGAAAAATTGCGCGTGTAGAAGTCCTTCCAGCTGCCGGCTTTCTTCTTGTTCTTTACTCTCAAGTATTGAAAATGCAGGGCCCATTTGTAACTGTATACGCCGAGCAGGAACAATGCGGTAAGAATGAATTGTAAGCTTTGACCGAATGTCATTTGATTCGCAATTTATTTACTTCGATGTAGCGCCATTTAACAGCTCTATACATCCATAAGGCATATTCAAAACCTCTGGAGCCGTCAAAAATACCGCCTTTTATGATGTAGTGCTTGAAAAATCTCCAAGAAGGTTTCACATTCAAATAATACGGGCCAATTCTTCCTACTTTCTTTTCGTAGTCCAAAGCTTGACGCTTGGCGTAGGTTCTGAATTTCTGTTCCCAGTGGACGGCGTTTTTGTAGGTGTAATGAAGCATATTCCCCTTGAGTCGTTTGGAAGAGGAGCGCACCTTTTCGTGCACGTTTAATTCTTCATATTTCACTCCTTTAGGTAAAAGTCGAACCACGTAATTATTTTGCAGTCCGCTGAAATTCATTCTTTTGCCTTTGAAAAAATGCACGCGTTTAAAGGAGTAAGGTAACTGCTCGTTGTGTTCACTTTGTTTCCACTCTTTGAGCGATTCAATGAGCTCATCGGTGAACACTTCATCACAATCGACCACTAATACCCAAGAGTGTTTGCACTTTTCTAATCCCCAGTTGCGCTGTTCACCCCAGTTTTTCAATGGCCGGTGGTATACGTCAGCACCTGCACGTTCGGCTATTTGAACGGTTGAATCGGAAGATCCAGAATCTACTACTACGATCTCGTCGGCAATAGAATGTACACTTTCGAGCGATTGCCCAAAGATATCTTCCTCATTAAAGCTGAGGTATAGTATGCTTAGGGCAGTGCTCATTACACTGCAACGTTGTGTGTGCGCAATGCGTCGTTCAACGAAGTCTTTTTATCTGTACTCTCTTTACGCTGTCCTATGATTAATGCACAAGGCACGTTGTAGGTACCTGCGGGGAATTTCTTAGGCATTGTTCCCGGGATGACTACACTGCGTGAAGGAATACGGCCGCGGTATTCCTTCGGCTCGCTACCGCTAACGTCAATAATTTTCGTTGAGGCTGTCAAGACAACATTTGCACCTAGAACGGCCTCTTTTTCTACACGAACACCTTCCACAACAATACAACGTGAACCGATGAAACAATCGTCTTCAATGATTACCGGTGCTGCTTGCAAAGGTTCTAACACACCGCCAATTCCAACGCCGCCGCTCAAGTGAACGTTTTTACCAATCTGCGCACATGATCCTACTGTCGCCCATGTGTCAACCATCGTTCCGCTCTCGACATGTGCACCTATGTTAACGTACGAAGGCATCATTACAACACCTGCCTCAATAAATGAACCGTGACGTGCTACGGCATGAGGAACGACACGTACTCCCTTTTCGGCATAATTGCGTTTGAGTGGAATTTTATCGTGGAATTCAAAGGGTCCGACCTCAATGGTCTCCATTTTTCGGATAGGGAAATACAGAACCACAGCCTTCTTTACCCATTCGTTCACTTGCCAGCCATTTTCTGTAGGCTCAGCAACGCGAAGCGTACCGGCATCAAGCGCGTCTACTACAACTCGTACTGCGTTTTGAGTTTCTTCTTGTTGAAGCAGTTCTCTTTGCTCCCAAGCTTGTTCTATGACAGCTCTAATATCCTTCATCTTGTTCATTCTTATGTGCGGTTCAAATTTAATGCTTCCTACGGAAAGACTACCTTTGAACCATGGCGAAAGTATTGGCTTTAGATATTGGCGGTAGACGCACTGGAATGGCAGAGACTGATCCGCTCGCGATGATGGCCTTTCCATTGAAAACAGTGGATACAGGTTCGCTCATGGCAGTGCTTGAAGAATATGTTGCCACGGAAGGAACGCAGACAATTGTTATTGGGAAGCCATCCATTGCTACGGATAGTACGGAAATTATCGACCTTTGGGCGGCAAAAATCCATAAGCGCTGGCCGATCATAGAGATTGTTTTTGTCGACGAGGATTTCACTTCCAAAGAGGCTTCACAAATGCTGATAATGGGGGGTGTGAAGAAATCCAAACGCAAGGAAAAAGGCACCTTAGATAAAGTTGCTGCCTCCCTCATTTTAGAGCGTTATTTAGCAATGCACTAACTATCTTTGCAACCAAGATTAAGATTCGATTATGATATTACCGGTAGTAGCCTACGGCGATCCCGTTTTAAGTAAGATGGCGGAGGAAATTGACCAGGATTACCCGGGTTTAGAGCCGCTCATTGCCAATATGTACGAGACGATGTACAACGCACAGGGTGTTGGTCTGGCAGCTCCTCAGATTGGCAGAAGCATCCGATTATTTGTTATTGACGCAAGTCCATTTGCTCAAGAAGGCGAAGAGGACTACGAAATACTTAAGAATTTCAAGAAGACCTTTATCAATCCCATTATCATTGAAGAAGAAGGTGAAGAGTGGGGTATGGAAGAAGGCTGTTTGAGTATTCCGGACGTACGCGAAACCGTATACCGCAAAGAAAAATTGGTCATCGAATACTATACTGAAGACTGGGAGTTGGTCGAAGAAACGTACACGGGGCTTGCCGCACGTGTTATTCAACACGAGTACGATCACATTGAGGGTGTGCTGTTTACCGATTACCTCAAGCCTTTGAGAAAACGACTGATTAAAGGTAAATTGGGCAGCATTGAACGTGGCGATATTTCTATTGATTATCCAATGAAATTCCCAAAACGTCGATGAGAATTGCCCTCCTAGCACTACTTGGGTTAATTTCTTGTAA
>CATAPZ010000281.1:0-1695 GCA_949486955.1 Cryomorphaceae bacterium
ACCACAGCACAAATCAACCTATTGGACATCAACGAAAAACCAACGGAAACAGATGTGCCTATTCTTCTCTATGACCACACCTCTGGCAAGGTCAAAGAGAGCTTTGTACATACCTTGAACTATAAGGGTGTTCCAGATACTTTAGTACTTGATCCACTTATCGTGTACGATATGGAAGTACACACTGTACCTCCAGTGCGCGTAGATAGCATTGTCATTCACAGTGGTACACACACGCACATTGGCGCGAACACACCCCAAGGTGAATTGGTCCTTAAGGCCTCTCCAAGAATGTCAAATAACATCACTTGTATTGTGAAGCCACAAGGCAAGGAGACCATTTTGCATGTACAAGAATTTGGAACCGCGCAGAAGTACCTCAGCGGAACGTACGACTTAGAAATTTTAACACTCCCACGCATTGTACAGAAGGGCGTGCACATCAAGGCAAGTGCCTCTACGACCATCGCTGTACCACCACCTGGAATGGTCACCATTCAAACCGGGGTCAGCGGCTTTGGAGCCGTATTCGTGCAACGCGAGGATGGATATGAGTGGGTCGTCGATCTAAGCGACAGCAGCGAGCGCCAAGTATTCCAGTTGCAACCTGGCCAATACAAAGTAGTCTTCAGAAGCAAATTTGCCCAGGAGACCGGATACAGTAAAAACAAAGAATTTAGAGTGAGCCCTGGCTCATCAACCATTGTGAAAATCAACTAAAATGAAGAAGTACACAGATTCAGGAAGTAAGGATACCCGTTCAGGCTTTGGGGCCGGTTTGGAAGAATTGGGTAAAACGAATGAAAACGTTGTAGCACTCTGTGCCGACCTTACTGGTTCTCTTAAAATGAATGCTTTCGCTGATCAGAATCCGGATCGATTCTACCAAGTAGGTATCGCTGAAGCAAACATGATGGGTATCGCCGCAGGTTTAACCATCGGTGGCAAAATCCCTTTCACTGGAACCTTCGCAAACTTCTCTACGGGTCGCGTGTACGATCAGATCCGTCAGAGCATCGCCTATAGCGGTAAAAACGTTAAAATCTGTGCTTCTCACGCAGGCCTTACGCTCGGTGAAGACGGTGCAACGCACCAAATCCTCGAGGACATAGGTCTGATGAAGATGTTGCCGCACATGGTGGTTATTAACCCTTGTGATTACAACCAAACCAAAGCTGCAACTATCGCCATCGCAGAGTACGACGGTCCTGTATACTTGCGTTTCGGTCGTCCAAAAGTGGCAAACTTTACTCCTGCTGATGCCAAGTTTGAAATTGGCAAAGGTGATGTGTTGACCGAAGGAACAGATGTAACCATCATTGCCACGGGCCACCTTGTATGGGAAGCGCTACAAGCTGCTGAAGCACTAGAGGCTGCAGGCATAAGCGCAGAGGTGATTAATATGGCTACTATTAAGCCGTTGGACGAGAAAGCAATCTTAGCTTCTGCCGCTAAAACAGGATGTGTCGTTACTGCTGAAGAGCACAACCGCTTCGGTGGTTTGGGCGAGAGTGTTGCTCAAACTCTGGTAACCAACAATCCTGTGCCGCAAGAATTCGTAGCCGTAAACGACAGCTTCGGCGAGAGTGGTACTCCGGCACAGCTTATGGAAAAATACGGTTTGAATGCTGATGCCATAGTCGCCGCAGCACAAAAGGTGATTGCTAGAAAGTAATCGTTGACTTAAACCTTTAG
>CATAPZ010000282.1:0-10735 GCA_949486955.1 Cryomorphaceae bacterium
ATGTTTGGACGGAAGTACGTTGAGAAATAATTCTTACAATCTTCAAGCGTCACAGCTTCAACTGTTGCCTCTGTCATCACCTCACCATAAGGGTGCTTTAAACCATATAGAGTTGCACCACGAAGGTTGCCAGAGATTGCATCTGGATCGTCAGCGTTTGCCTTCAACCCTGAAGTCATCTGTGATTTCAGTTTGTCAAACTCTTCAGCCGGGAAGCTTGGGTTCAACAATACATCAGCCATGATTTCAATGAGGTTATCTGTGTACTTACTCAAACCGCCAACATTCATTGAAGAAGCTGAAGTTGAGAATCTAGCACCCATAAAATCTACCTCTTCGTCCAGCTCGGCCTTTTTTCTGTTTGCTGTACCTGCACCTAAAAGGTCGCCGGCAATACTTACATAACCTGCTTTATCTCCTTCCACGATTGGATCGCGGTCGAGGATCAAGGACATAGAAATACGTGGCAATTTGTGGTCTTCAACCACGAATACTTTCAATCCATTCTTCAGTTCAAAGCTTTCGTACGAAGCAATGGTTGGAACACGAGCAGGTCCTGGGGTAGGTGCGCTCGAGCGATCAATGGTAGTCTGGGCCGTCATAGTGAAGGCCGCTACTACTGCTATAAGGGAATAAATGTACTTTTTCATCTTAGGTCTTATTCAGCTGGTTCTTCACTCTTTGGCAAATAGCGCAATACCACTCGGTTGTCCTTCACAAGGTACTTTTGAGCAACGCGCTGTATATCTTCACGCGTTACACTGCGGTAACGCTCAATCTCAGTATTGATGTAGTTCGCATCACCGTAGTAGGTATGGTAATCTGCTAACGATTCTGCAATACCTGCCATCTTCGAGTTGCTTTGGATAAAGTTGCTCTCCATTTGGTTTTGAATCTTCTGGAATTCGCGCTCAGAGATCAATTCATTTTGAAGCTTTGAAATCTCCTCTTCCAATGCAGGAACCATGTCATCAATAGTCTTTCCAGCGTTTGCCAAAGAGAAGGTGATGAATGCACCGCCCTGCTCTAAAGAGAATGGGAAGGCAAATACCTGCAACGCTGTTTGGTCTTGGTCTACTAAACGCTTGTACATACGTGAAGAAGGGCCTCCACTTAGTACTGAGCTCGCCATCTGAAGCGCATAAGCATCATCAGAAGTCTGAGGAGGCATGCGGTAGCCCGTCATGATTGCCGGCAACTGGATGTTGTCGTAAATCGTGGCAGTCTTTTCACCACCGAGGGCCGGCTCCTGAACGGTTGGCTGAACAACATCAGCACCTCTCGGGATATCCCCGAAATACGCTGCAATGAGTTCTTTCGTTTTTTCAACGTCAATATCCCCTGCAATACTTAATGTCGCATTGTTTGGAACGTAGAATTTCTTGTAAAAGGCCATGAACTCGTCCAATTGGGCCGCATTCAAGTGATCCATTGAACCAATAGGCACCCAGTTGTAAGGATGTTCTGTGTACAAGCGCTTCATCATGTTCTCCAACCAAGAACCGTAAGGCTGGTTATCTACACGCTGACGCTTCTCCTCTTTTACAACCTCTCGCTGTGTTTCTACCCCAATGTTCTGGATGTTGGCATGAAGCATTCTTTCGCTTTCAAGCCACAAGCCCAATTCCATTTGGTTCGACGGTAACAGTTCAAAGTAGAACGTACGGTCTTGAGAGGTGTTGGCATTCAATGCGCCACCTGCGTTAGTTACATAGCTGTCAAATTCACCGCGCTTGATGTTTTCACTCCCCTCGAACAACAAGTGCTCAAAGAAGTGTGCAAAACCGGTACGCTCCGTGTCTTCGTTTTTACTACCCACGTGGTAAAGGACCGTAACAGCAGCGATAGGAGTGCTGTGGTCTTCATGAAGAATTACGTGCAGACCATTGTCCAGATCGTACTCTTCAAAGTCAATTTTGTTTTGGGCGCTCAGCGCAGTAGAAACTGCCAATGCACCCAAGATCAAGAAGTTTTTCATTAATCATATATTTGGATGGTGGCCCAAATATAAGGGCACTACCCTCGGTAGCCTCAAAATGGGCCCTGAAGTTTTTGCAATCTTCCCTCTTTTAACGCTTTGTTATTAAATGAGTTGTTTTATATTTGCAGCCCTTAAAAACAAGTATAATGTACGCAATTGTAGAGATAGCAGGGCTTCAATACAAAGTTGAGAAAGACCAACGCTTGTACGTAAACCGCTTGAATGTTGAGGCAGGGAAGAAAGTTAAATTCGACCGTGTACTTCTCATTGAAGATAAAGGTGATGTAAAAGTTGGCGCCCCAGTTATAGACGGAGCTAAAGTAGATGCTACCGTAAACGGCGAAGTGAAAGGCGATAAAGTTCTTGTATTCAAGAAGAAGCGTCGTAAAGGTTACCAGAAGATGAACGGTCACCGTCAAATCTTCACTTCAATCACTATTAATAAAATCACTGCGAAAGCTCCAGCGAAAAAAGCTGCGGCGAAAGCAACTGAAGAAAAGGAAGCAGCTCCAAAAGCAGCGGCTAAAAAGCCAGCAGCTAAAAAGCCAGCAGCGAAGAAGGCAACTACTGCTAAGAAAACAGCAGCAAAGAAGCCAGCAGCTAAAAAGGCAGCTCCTAAGAAAACAGCAGCTAAAAAAGCAGAAAAATAATTAAGATATGGCTCACAAGAAAGGTGTCGGTAGTTCGAAAAACGGACGCGAATCAGCAAGTAAACGATTGGGTATCAAAATCTTTGGTGGCCAAGAAGCAATCGCAGGAAACATCATCGTACGTCAGCGTGGTACAAAACACAATGCTGGTGAGAATGTAGGTGTTGGTAAAGACCACACATTGTTCGCACTAGTTGACGGTAAAGTGGAATTCCGCAAGAAAAAAGACAACAAGAGCTACGTTAGCGTTATCCCTAACGCTTAATAGCAACTTCGTTTAGACTCAATAAAAGAGCTGTGCCATTGGTACGGCTCTTTTTATTTCCAGGCCTTTTGCAAGAAGGTTCCGAAATCATTCAAAGTCTGATCCAAAGAACGGTAAGGATGAACTGCACCTCCGCTAGCACCGTCGTATTTGACCCTAGAGAAAAGCATAATACGCATCTGAGGAGTGAAAAATCTTCCGACTAAGGGAATATGACTAAGGAAGCCTAAGAAGCGCATACGTTCAAGCCAAGGATTGGCGTTTAGACGCTTGATGTTTTTTCTGACACCTATAGCAGTGCTCATGCCATCGACTAGCTCGTAAAACGGCACATTTTCAGCCACAGCTACCAAAGGGCCTTCAACTTTTTGAGTATGCGCCTTAAGAATCATAGAAGCAACATCGCGAACGTCTACTACTCCGGTTGACCCATCGGTGGTTAAGGGCAGTTTTCCGTCAAGAATACGCGCCCACAATTCCTGCGGGGCATTCGCCTTAGGTCCCATCCCTAGAATTACACCTGGACGGATAATAGAAATTGAAAGACCCGCCGCATGAGCAGCCCAAACCCTAAGCTCACTTGCGATTTTCCCCAAAGCATAATTAGAAAGGAACGCATCTGACCGATTCGGATGAAAGTGTTCAGGACCAATGACCTCTTCTTCCCCCAAGGCAACCGTTCCGCCCATAACGGCGATAGAACTGATGTGAGTAAAGTGTTTCACGCCTAGCATTTCAGCCAGTTTAAGCATCTCATCGGTAAGCTGTTCGTTAGAAGTTTCTTTTGAGGCAGATGGACTTATGTTAATAGTGGCTGCCGCATGAATTATAGTACTCGGCTGTGGAAGGTTTGCTTTGGCGCAATACTCGTCAATGGCGTTTTTAGTGTGATGGGCATCAGAGAGGTCACAATTCATCCACTTCACATTTGAAGCCATTGCAAGGGTACCACGCTCCAACTCCAAAAAATCCTCTACCATATGAACCTGAGCCATAGAAGAAGACGCTCTTCGCGCACATAAGATGGAACCTTCAAACCCTTCTGTAGACAATCGACCAAGAAGCTCTGCAAGGACGAAAGCTCCTAATTGACCAGTTGCGCCGGTAATAAACAAAGTGTCTGTGGAATCCATTGGCAATCTACGCTGTCGTGAAAGTAGTGGTTATTACTTTTGTAATAGAAATCTTTACGCATGAAAAAATCAGATATCCTCAAGGCACTTGAAAAAGTGGGTACTACCAAAGCGGAAAACATAGTCGCCGCTGATTTGGTACGTAATATTCAAGTTTTTGGTGACGAGGTGATTGTAGACGCCGAGAGCATCAGCCCTACCCTTCAAGCGAAAAAGAAGCTTGAAGTAGATATCATGAAAGCCATCCATGACGAGGTAAATGTCAAGGCTAAGGTAGTCGTGAATATTACTGTAAGCGAGAAAGCCAAAGAAGAAGCGAGTAATGTCATCAAGGGAGCCCCTATACCAGGCGTTCAAAACATCATCGCTATTGCATCCGGTAAAGGCGGCGTTGGTAAAAGCACCGTTACTGCAAATTTGGCTATCGCATTGAAGAAGATGGGATTCAAAGTCGGATTGATTGATGCTGATATCTATGGGCCTTCAGCGCCGTTGATGTTTGACATTCAGCACGCCAAGCCTATGACAGTGAATGTCGATGGCAAAAACAAGATGGGACCTGTGGACGGCTATGGTGTGAAAATCATGTCTATCGGATTCTTTGCCAACATGGATCAGGCCGTTGTTTGGCGTGGAGCCATGGCAACGAAGGCGTTGACGCAAATGATTCACGATACACACTGGGGTGAACTCGACTTTTTGTTGATTGATTTGCCACCGGGCACTGGTGATATACATCTTAGTATGGTTCAAAATGTTCCTGTTACTGGCGCGGCCATCGTGAGTACACCGCAAAAGGTGGCCTTGGCAGATTGCCGAAAAGGGGTAGCGATGTTCCAAATGGACCAAATCAACGTTCCAGTTTTGGGTATTTTAGAAAACATGAGCTATTTCACACCGCCTGAATTGCCGGAGAACAAATACTATTTATTCGGTAAAGAAGGGGCTAGAAACATGGCGAAGTCATTGGATGTGCCTTTCTTAGGTGAATTACCATTGATCCAAAGCATTCGCGAAGCAGGTGATGTAGGTCGACCTGCCGCACTTCAAGAGGGAACAAATATTCCGTTGGCTTTTGAGGAAATCGCTCGTAATATTGTAAGCGAAGTTGCCAAGCGCAACGAAAACCTACCGCCAACCGAGATTGTCCGCATTACAACAATGGCCGGATGCTCGACAAAATGACAGAAAAGTGAGTACGCTAACAGAAAAAATCGAGAAAGCTCTAGACGAGGTTCGTCCGTTTCTTGCCAATGACGGAGGAGACGTAAGTCTAGTAAACATTGATGGGACGACTGTGGAAGTTCAGTTCCACGGGGCTTGTGTTGGTTGCAAAGTGAGCGACTTCACGTTAAAAGGCGGGATAGAAACCACCATTAAAAAATATGCGCCTGAAATCGAGCGCGTCATAGCCATCGAGGCTTAAACCACTAGTTATTATGCTGCAGATCCAGCGCATCAGACAACAACCGAAAGCAATCATTGAAGGATTGAAAAAGAGAGGTATTGACGCCGCTCAAACGGTGAACGACTTAATTGACCTGGATGCACAGCGCCGTGGAATCCGTCATCAAATGGAGGAAAAGCAGGCGCGTAGTAATGCATTGGCTAAAGAAATTGGCCAATTATTCAAATCTGGTAAAGGCGAAGAGGCAAATGAACTCAAAGCCGAAACTGGTACCTTGAAGCAGGATATCAAAGTTTTGAACGAAGAACTTCAAGGCCTCGAAGAAAAAGAACACGACCTCATCCTTACGCTTCCAAATGTTCCTCACGAGAGCGTTCCTGCTGGAAAAGATGAAAACGATAATGAAGAAGTTGGCCGCAAAGGGGAAATTCCAACCTTGCACGAAGGTGCTAAGCCGCACTGGGATTTGGCCTCAGAATACAACCTCATTGACTTTGAATTGGGTGTGAAAATCAGCGGTGCAGGTTTTCCTGTATACGTCAATCACGGGGCACGTCTTCAACGTGCGATGATCAACTTTTTCCTTGACGAGAACAGAGCTGCTGGGTATACCGAATACCAACCGCCGCACTTTGTGAATGCTGCCTCAGGATATGGAACGGGACAACTTCCAGATAAGGAGGGTCAGATGTATGAAATGCCTTTGGACGGGTTGTATGCTATTCCAACCGCGGAGGTGCCTATTACCAATATCTTCCGTGACGAGATTGTAAAAGCTGCAGATTTCCCAATCAAGAGTACGGGCTATACGCCGTGTTTCCGTCGCGAAGCAGGCTCTTACGGTAAAGATGTACGTGGCTTAAACCGACTGCACCAGTTCGATAAAGTCGAAATTGTGAGCATCACTGACCCTGAAAGCTCTTACGCGCTTTTGGATGAAATGGTAGCACACGTGGCTAGCCTTCTGGACAAACTCGAATTGCCGTATCGAATTCTTAGACTATGCGGTGGAGATGCCGGGTTTACCTCGGCATTGACGTACGACTTTGAAGTATATAGTGCTGCACAAGAACGCTGGTTAGAAGTGAGCTCTGTGTCCAATTTTGAAACGTTCCAAGCGAACCGTTTGAAGCTTCGCTACAGGGATGAGAATGGTAAAACACAGCTTTGCCACACTTTAAATGGGTCTGCGATGGCACTTCCACGTGTATTGGCAGCACTACTTGAAAACCACCAAACACCAGAAGGGATTAAAATCCCAGAAGCGCTCGTTTCTTATACCGGTTTCGACATTATCAAGTAATGCATCGTTTACTACTTCTCTCACTTCTGCTTCTCGGAGTATCTTCCTGCGCACCGCAAGAATCTTGGCAAGCGGAAATGGTTGATAGGCTAGATTCCATGGTTGTCTTAAGTGAAAGCCATGAAGCCGTAATGCAAAGCGTGGATAGCGCTCGAGTGAATACTGCATACCTAGAAATGGGTGAACATCAAGTTTTCTTCCTTGCACAAGTAGATGAGATGATGGCACTGGAAATTCCCAAAGAGGTGTTTACAGGGCCCTTATTCAAAATGGACAATTGCGTAAAATACTACGGCCGTGTGGTGGGTAGTTACACGACAGAATTGGACCCTACATACAACAGAACGCAATTAACCAACCTCCGATCGACAGTTATAAATGGCAACATTGACAGTGCCAGTGCAGTGAAATACTTCAACGATGAAGCTTTCATCTTAAGAGATGCCGACCGTAGGATTAATAAAAGCTACGGCGGTTGTTTTGAATGCCTCCGTAATCATGACGCTCTAATGGCCGATTTAGACTCGCTAAAGAACTATATCTTAGCGACCAATGCGCCTGAGTAGATTACTTCTTTTTCTTTTTATTCCTCTGTTTGGCTTGGCCCAGAGGTCACAGCCAACCATGAATATACGTGCTTGCGACACCCTGATCATGCAGGGCAATTATGCACGTGCTATTGATTGTCTACAGCCCCATTATAACGCCAACCCTCAAGGGCCCGGCTATGAAAAGTTACTCGATGCCTATCTATTAAGTAGCGATACCTCAGCTGCCCTTAAGCTCGTCAAGAAGCAAAGCAAACGCTTTGGCGATGCTCGCCCGCAATACACCGTTGATTATTGGGTGCTCAGCGGAAAACTTGGTAAGAAAGGGCCGCAATGGGAAAATATTGAGATCCAGGTCGTGAAGAATCCCTATTCCTCACGAGCAGTGGCACGAGTATTAGAAAAATATGGTCTTTTGAAAGAGGCTATCGCAATCTATGAGTTGGCCGAACAAAGACAACCCAAACTCAATGTTTCTTTCGAAAGGGCACAATTGTACGCCCAACTCGGGGATATAAACGCCCAGTATAAAGCCTATTTAAAGGCCATCGATGAAAACCGCGGTTATTTGAACAACATCAAATTACGCATTACTCAAAATATTGGAGACGATGTGTCCGGCACTCATGCTAACGCTGCTAAAGAAGCACTTGTTGCACGCATTCAAGCAGGCGGCGATGTGGGCGTTTATGAGAGTCTCTTATTATTCGTTTATCGTGAATTAGGTGAGTATGAGCGAGCCTTCAGATGGCTAAAAGCCAAAGCGAAGAGTAATGACTTCCGAGCCAATGAGCTCATGAATATTGCGCGCGACGCCAGGGACATTGAGCAGTATGAGCTCGCTTCGAAAGTCTATGATTTTTTGATTCATTCAAAACCATCTATTGTTCAGGGCGGATGGCTGAATCAGGCACTCATAGAACAACTTTGGGTTCTAGATCGCTTGGATGAAAAACAAGCAGCAATGCTCACCTCGGAATTTAACGACAGCCAATGCGGCAATTGCTTCGGTTGGGAATTAGCGCGTGAAGAATATAAAATCAAGCACCAAACAATTGACAGTACAATAACTGCCAATTATAAAGAGATCATGTCATCGCTGCGTGCGCGTTACCCGAGACCGCTATTTGAAGGCTTGACCTATAAGAGCTATGCAAGCGTTCTTCAAATAGCTGGTCGGTTCGATGAGGCGCTGATAGAATTTGCCCGTGCAGAAACCCTCCTAGGGGATTCCAAAGAAGGAGACGAAAGCCGCTTGGCCCGCGCCATGTGCGCCTTCTACGACGGGGATATAGACTGGGCAAAGACTCAACTTGAAATCCTACTCAAATCAACCTCAAAGGAGATTGCCAATGACGCCCTGGAGAACGCCTTGTTGATTGCTGCTAACTCTGTAGAAGATACCCTTTATGAAGGGCTACAACTTCTGCGAGTTCCCATGCTCTATGAAATTATGGGGCAACAACAAAAGGCCTTGGACGCTTACAATAGGATAGAGAACATCTTACTGGCGAATGAGGTCTACGATGATCTCTTGTATAAAAAAGGGAAATTGCTCTTGAGCATGGGATACTTTCAAGAAGCGAAACAAAGCTTTTTAGTTCTGCAGAATGCCGCAGGGGAAGGCATGTGGAAAGAAGAAGGTTATTTTTATTTCGCCAAGGCCGCATTTGAATTGGACCCTGGTTCTTCGAAAGAGGCACTTATGGAGTATCTGATAAGCTATCCAAATGGTTTTTATACCGAACAGGCCCGCACAATGTATCGTACCTTTGCCTTATGAGTGAGCACATCTACAATGTAACAATCGTTGTGAATCCCGTCGTCGAAGAGCGCTGGATTCAATGGATGAAAGAAGAACATATCCGAGAGGTCATGGAGACGGGCATGTTTACATCCTTCATATTTACCCAAGTGTTTCCAGAACAAGAACAGGACCACCCTAGTTACAGTGTTCAGTACCGCGCCACGGATCTTGAGAGCATTAAACTCTATATGCAAATGTATGCGGGTGTACTGCGCGAAAAGAGCGCGAAAGCCTGGGGTGAACATGCACTCGCCTTCAGAACGGTGCTAGAAGTTTTGGATGAAAAATAATGAAGCACAGCGACGTCTTTACCCTTACTAACGGTCTTCAATGTTCTTTTCAATACAAGAAAAGTACGGTTGCTCACATTGCTGTTGCCATCAAGGCAGGCTCCCGCGACGAACTAAAACATCAGCAGGGACTTGCGCACTTTATCGAACACAACCTTTTCAAAGGCACTAAGAACCGGAAGGCCTACCACATCTTGAGTAGATTGGACGATGTTGGCGGTGAACTCAATGCCTACACTACCAAAGAGGAGACGATAATCCATGCGAGCTTTTTAAAGCGTGACCTGCGCCGAGCGGTAGAACTATTGAGTGACGTGTTGATTGAGAGCACCTTTCCTGAAAGAGAATTGGCCAAAGAAAAAGAGGTCATAAAAGACGAGATTTTCAGCTACAAAGACACTCCTTCAGAACGCATTTTTGACGACTTCGAAGATCTTATTTTTGAAGGAAACGGCCTTGGAAGAAATATTCTAGGTACCCCGGAAAGTGTGGATGGTCTAAGCCGTAATGATATCCTCGAGTTTAAAAGTAGGACCTACACCGCCAAGCGCATAAAAATCGCGGTTACCGGCCCTTACGGTGGTGATCGTATAACAGCAGTGCTCGGAGAATACTTCGGAGGGTGGTCGCTAACTGAAAACCAATGGTCCGCAGAAAACAATGCTGCCACTGCTCCTAGACGTATTGTGAGCCCAGAAGCGCAATTTCAAGACCATTTCATGACCGGATGGCGTATACCCGGGATACACTCCAGCGATAGAAGAGCACTTTTGTTGCTCAATAATGTCTTAGGTGGACCTGCTATGAACAGCCGTCTTGGCTTAAACATTCGGGAAAAGCACGGTATCGCTTACAACATCGAGAGCTACATGAACCTTTACAGCGATGTTGGAATGCTTGGCATTTACTTGGGCTGTGACCCACTTCAGACAAAAAAAGCAGAACAACTAGTGCATAGAGAAGTCGAGAGATTTATTAGTCAACCCTTGGGAACGCTGCAATTGAGCAAGGCCAAAAACCAATTCATCGGTCAGATGGCACTGGCAGAAGAAAACGGTCTGAACAGTGCCATTAGCGCAGCGCGTGCTTTGCTTCATTTTGGGAAGGTGAGCACATTTGATTTCGTGGCTTCTCAAATACGGGAGTTGACTACATTAGATTTACAACGTGTAGCCAACGATTACTTAGCCAAAGAGCTGGCCTTTTCATTGATCTATACGAAAGCCTAATGCCATGGAATTTCTAAGCGACGACTTGCACAACTACATCTCCAAGCATACCACAGAGGCACCTAAGTTTTTGAACGAATTAGAACGTGAGACTTGGGTCAAAGTAGTGATGCCGCGTATG
>CATAPZ010000283.1:0-2050 GCA_949486955.1 Cryomorphaceae bacterium
ATCATTTGTGGAAACGTTGCCTTGTACGGAGCGACCTCCGGTGAGCTTTATGTAAATGGGATTGCCGGTGAACGATTCTGTGTTAGAAACTCTGGTGCCAAAGCCATTGTGGAAGGCGTAGGTGATCACGGACTGGAATACATGACTGGAGGTGAAGCCATCATATTGGGAACCACGGGTAAAAACTTCGGTGCAGGGATGAGTGGTGGAATCGCATATGTTCTTGATGCTGACGGTGCCCTTGAAAGTAGATTTAACAACGATAGTGCTGATCTAGAGCAGCCAACAGCTGAAGACTTAGCCTACTTGCAATCGCGTGTTCAGGCTCATTTAGACCATACTGGTAGCGAGCGTGCTAAGGCATTGCTCAGCGATTGGGGCACTGCTTCAGGCCAATTCGCCAAAGTATTCCCAAGAGATTACAAACGCGTTTTAGAAGCGAAAAAAGCACAAGCACATGGGTAAGGATACTGGATTTTTAGAAGTAAATCGCCAAGGGCCCGCTGTACGCCAGCCTGAGGAGCGAATTAAGGATTACAATGAGCATTACCTGCCGCTAGGGGAAAGAGCTACTGAGCAAGCCTCCCGCTGTATGGACTGTGGTGTGCCTTTTTGTAACTCAGGGTGTCCGCTAGGTAACCGTATTCCTGAGTTTAACGACGCTGTGTATCGAGGCGACTACAGAGAAGCATACAGCGTTTTACGCACGACGAACAACTTCCCTGAATTTACGGGTAGAATTTGTCCTGCACCTTGCGAGGCAGCCTGTGTATTGGGCATCAACAATAACCCAGTGACCATCGAATTCATTGAAAAGGAAATCAGTGAAAAGGCCTGGGAAGAAGGTTGGGTAGTACCAAAGCTTCCTGTTGTTAGAACAGGTAAAAGCATAGCTGTAGTAGGGGCTGGCCCCGCCGGTTTAGCCGCTGCGGACCAATTGAATCAAAAAGGCCATCGCGTAAAAGTATTCGAACGCGACGCTCGTGTTGGAGGACTTTTGACCTACGGTATTCCTGATTATAAACTTGAAAAGCACGTAGTGGCACGTCGAGCGTCCATTATGGAGGAAGAAGGCGTAGTGTTTCAATGCAATACTGAGATTGGCACTGACATTACCCTAGAAGAACTACGTGAATCATTCGATGCTGTGCTCATCACAATTGGCTCAAAGCAACCTCGAGATATCCGTGCTAACGGAAGAGAAGCACAAGGCGTTCATTTTGCCATGGACTTCTTGCACTTGAACAACCAGAAGGTCGCAGGTGATGCGCCTGTTGGAAATGATATCACTGCTAAGGACAAAACTGTTCTTGTTATTGGCGGGGGAGATACAGGTTCGGATTGTATCGGTACCTCTATCCGCCAGGGTGCTAAGCAGGTGATTCAAGTGACCATTGAAGAGCAACCGCCGTTGGAGCGCGCCGAGAACAACCCTTGGCCGGAGTGGCCGAAGATTATGCGCACGTCGTCTTCTCATGAAGAAGGCTGTGAACGAATTTGGGGACTGAATGCGACTTCTTTCAATGCCGATGAGCAAGGAAATCTGGTAAGCGTGAGCTTTGATGAAGTTCGCGGTGAGGAATTGGCCGGTAGATGGCAATTTGTTCCAACCGGCACCCAGCGCACCATTGAATGTGACATGGCTGTATTGGCCATTGGTTTCGTGCATCCTGAGCACGAAGGTTTGGTGAGCGGTGCAGGGTTATCCACAGATCCACGCGGAAATATTGCTGCGGAAGGTTTTAAGACAAGTATGGAAGGCGTATTTACGGCCGGAGATGCACGCAGAGGGCAGAGTTTGGTGGTTTGGGCCATCGCAGAAGGTCGTCAGGCCGCTGATGCAATTGATAAGGGCCTAGTTGTTTTGTAAGGCGTAGGCGTTAAGCGTAATCGCGATACTTAGCCACACTACATAGGGAGTAAGCAGCCAAGTAAGCTGGGGCAGATAAGGCTTTGCCTTAATGGCCATGAATCCAACTACAAAGACTAGGAGGATAATTTCAATGAGCGCTAATCCTGTCCAATGGAAGTTGAAAAACAGCGGGTTCCA
>CATAPZ010000284.1:0-3609 GCA_949486955.1 Cryomorphaceae bacterium
CTGTTCCCGCTGAGTTCAAAATGCTTTTGTTCTTTCGAATACCAGAGATCGCTCCAACTTTCAACTGCGGCCAATTCTTCAGTGGCCTCCTCCGCGGTGAGTCCACCAGCGATGTAGAACTGATGGGTTTTTGACGGACTGCTTGTGAGGTGTGCGGGAGTTATCGCTCCTTTCGAGGAAGCGCTAATACGTACTTGCCATCCGTTTTTTGCATCGGTTGCAGTCCATTGGTTGTTCTCTGCTGCAATGATGTCAGTGCTATCGATCATGTTTGTGCGCTCACCGAGCCAAGTTGGCCTTAGGTCTACTCTCGGATAGAAGAGTAGTTGCGCCTTCGGGAATTCGCTCATGTCGTATTCGACCACCATGCCTTTCGCTGGGTCGGGAATGAACTGGGTTCGGGTAATGGTTTTGCCTTGGATGTTGTAGGTGAATATGGAACCAAGGGCAGTAGTGCTGTAGGTAGTGGCGCTATCCAAGTAAACGGTATCTCCTTTGTGAATCATTGCGGCAGAAAACCCGTCGAGGAGTTTTATAGGGTGAGCCCAAAGACCGCCCATTTCACCTTTGATGTGCCAACCCATATCTGGGAAGGTGCCGTCTTGAAATCCGACGCAATACGCATGATTTCCAGGGGTCATCTGTTTAGAATGTAGATAGTTTGCGGTACCTTGGAGGGTTTCCATGGTGCTCATACGCTCGACCAATGGATAGTCAAGCTCTTCGGTTAGAGGAGTTGTACATGCGGCCAGGACTAGGCTGCAGAGGATGAACAGCCTAGTATTGTTGATAACTTGTTGATAACTATCCTTAAGTACCATAGTTTGTGGGTTGCAGAGTTGTCTGAATTGGCAGTGTAAGCTACTTTTGCAGCATCTTAATAAAACAAGAATACAACATGTCTCAATTAGTTGGTAAAATCGCTCAAATTATCGGTCCTGTAGTGGACGTGCGTTTTGAGGGTGCCGCAGGCGAGCTTCCAAAAATTTACGAAGCTCTTGAAGTAACAAAATCAAACGGCCAGGTGGTTGTTCTTGAGGTGCAGAAGCACATAGGTCAAGAAACTGTTCGCGCCGTATCTATGGATTCTTTAGACGGATGTCAGAGAGGACAGGATGTAACCCCAAAAGGACAGGCAATCACAATGCCTATCGGTGATCAGATCTACGGTCGTGTATTCAACGTAGTAGGTGAGGATATCGATGGTATCGGTGGTGTTGACCGTTCCAAAGGTTTACCGATCCACCGTCCAGCGCCTGCTTTCGAAGATTTGAGTACATCTACAGAAGTACTTTTCACAGGTATTAAAGTAATTGACCTTATCGAGCCTTACTCGAAAGGGGGTAAGATTGGTCTATTCGGTGGTGCCGGTGTAGGTAAGACGGTATTGATCCAGGAATTGATTAACAACATTGCCAAAGGCCACGGTGGTCTTTCTGTATTTGCCGGTGTTGGTGAGCGTACTCGTGAGGGTAATGACCTCATGCGTGAAATGCTTGAATCTGGCATTATTAATTACGGCGACGATTTCATGCACGCCATGGAAGAAGGCGGTTGGGACCTTAGTAAGGTAGATAAGGAGTTGATGAAAACTTCTAAAGCAACCTTCGTATTCGGTCAGATGAACGAGCCTCCAGGTGCACGTGCACGTGTTGCCCTTTCAGGTTTGACATTGGCAGAGTATTTCCGTGATGGTGAAGGCGACGGTCAGGGTAAAGACATCCTGTTCTTCGTTGATAACATCTTCCGTTTCACGCAAGCAGGTTCTGAGGTATCGGCACTTCTAGGTCGCATGCCTTCTGCGGTAGGTTACCAGCCAACCCTAGCTTCTGAGATGGGTGCGATGCAAGAGCGTATTACTTCTACTAAGAATGGTTCTATTACTTCGGTTCAAGCGGTATACGTACCTGCGGATGACCTTACGGATCCGGCTCCTGCAACAACGTTTGCTCACTTGGATGCAACAACGGTATTGTCACGTAAGATTGCTGAGCAAGGTATCTACCCTGCGGTTGATCCACTAGATTCTACTTCTCGTATTTTGACAGCGGACATCGTTGGTCAAGAGCACTACGATACTGCACAGCGCGTAAAAGAGACATTGCAGCGCTACAAAGAATTGCAGGATATTATTGCGATTCTAGGTATGGAAGAGCTTTCTGAAGAGGATAAACTAGTAGTATCACGCGCTCGTCGTGTAGCTCGTTTCCTTTCTCAGCCGTTCCACGTAGCAGAGCAGTTTACAGGTCTTCAAGGGGTATTGGTAGATATCAAGGATACTATCAAAGGCTTCAACATGATCTTGGACGGTGAGTTAGATCAGTACCCAGAGGCTGCCTTCAACTTGAAAGGTACCATCGAAGAGGTGATCGAAGCTGGTGAGAAAATGTTGGCTGAGGCTTAATCCAACTAGATTATGTACTTAGAAGTCATCACACCTGAAGCTGTATTGTTCAAAGGCGAGGTAAGCTCAGTAGTGCTTCCTGGCCGCGACGGTCTCTTCCAGATCTTAAAAGATCACGCACCAATCATCTCAGCTTTGGGACCTGGTACGGTGAAGATTCGTGTTGCTGACGATACGCAAACGCTAGATACATTGAGCTCTCAGGTTATTCTTGATACTTCTGACGACAAGCTTTGCACCGTAGAGGTGAAGGGCGGCGTCCTAGAGTGCAAGAACAACAAGATCTCAGTACTCGCTAGTTAATTAGGTAGCGAAATATATTTTGTAAAAACCCGCGGCGCAGCCGCGGGTTTTTTTGTGCTTCTCATTCCGGACTTTATGTGTGCTTTCTCTCGCAGGTCGTTATATCTTCGCAGACCAACACACAATGAAATGAGAAAGACAATGCTTCTGTGTGCCGTGCTTTTAACGGTATCATTAACTGCACAAGAATTTGGACAGCGCAAGGGTTTCCGAGGAATCGTCGCCAAGAAAGACAAGCCGACCTTGCTCAACGAGGTGGAGGTAAGCACGTCCGTCGCTGGGGATACTTATGCGACAGCGGCCCGTACGGTGACCGTATTGACTGCGAAGGAAATTCAAGAGCTGCCGGTGAACACGATCAATGAGGTGTTGGAATATGTTGCTGGATTAGATGTGCGCCAGCGCGGACCGCTAGATGTACAATCGGATATTGGTGTGCGTGGAGGAACCTTTGATCAGGCTTTGGTTTTGGTGAATGGCATTCGTATGAACAACATGCAGACCGGCCACCACAATATGAATTTACCTATTCCCCTAGCCATGATTGAGCGCATAGAGATCCTTCACGGAGGCGCTTCAAGAGTGCACGGCGTGGGAGCGATGACGGGTGTGATTAACATCGTCTTGAAAAAGGCACAGACGAAATTAAATGGCGGCTACCGCACGGCTGTCGGTGCACACGGCCTTCAACAGCATGCGTTAAACGTTGGGTTGAAAGTGGGAAAATGGGGTGCCATGGTAGGCATGCAGCGCGATCAAAGCAGCGGCTATGTGGATAATACGGATTTTGAATCGGACCGATTCATGATTGCTCTAGAAAGAGATGTTACCTTCTTAGGATTCCAAGGCGGTTTGAGCCTGCTTTATGCTGAGAATCAAAAGGCTTTCGGTGCGGCAGATTA